>JBAXOR010000125.1:0-4622 GCA_037133155.1 Chrysiogenales bacterium
GCCCGGCCGGCATTGGTCCGTATGCTTCAGCACCTCGATGAAGATTTCTGGTTGAACAAATTTTCATTTTTATTAAAAGCCGCCGCCAAAGCCGAATTCAGTCAAGAGCTGCCATATTGCCGTTACCGTCCCCTGGTCAGTCTTTTCAAAGCGGAGTTCGCCTATCTGGACCGCGATTACACCCAATCCCAAGCATTGCTTCCGGGCGGTTTGGGTGAAAAATATCAACCATTCGCTGAAAAAATCCTGCTGAAAATTGCGCTTCGCCTTGATCCGCAGGCTGATATCTTGAGTCGGTTGCAGGCCATCAAGAAAAATTCCAGCCTCTATCCGGAACTATTGTTTGACGCTGCGCAAATCCTTGTTGGCAAAAGGGAATTTGAAAAAGCCTTGCCTTTTTACTCGCTGTATTTGGAGCAAAGCCATGAACAAGGGGAAGATTACTGGAAGACTGTCTGGCTACTGGCCTGGATTCATTACCGCCAGGATCGCAAAGATCTGGCCCGGCAATATTTTCAAAAGGGCAGTGAATCGCCTTTTTTAAATTACCGGATCGCTTCGCTTTACTGGCAGAGCAAGCTGGAAAACAAAAAACAGCAGCAGCTGGAAATTTATCCATTTACCTATTATGCGGTCAAGGTATTGCGGGACAAGTCGCAGTTTAAAAATCTGTCCCAAACCTTTATCAGTACTATTGACAAACCGCCTAGCTCCCGCTTTATGGAAATCATTGCCGACCTGAAAACACTGGCCAAGTATGGCCTTTGGGAAGACTGTTCGGAAACGATTCATGCGGCCAAAAACGATATACAGCTCAATTTGTCCGATCGTAACCTGCTGAAAATAATCGAATCGTTACTTTATTTCCGGCAGAACAACTTTTACCAGGCATTCGCCAAGTTCCGCAGTAATTTTAAAACCATCGAGGGCGTGCGTCTGCCAAATTTTTTGAGCGGTATTTTCTTCCCGCGTCAATACTCGGAATTGATCGAGACTTACAGTATAGAGCTGTTGGTGGATCCTTTTCTGGTGCAATCCCTGATCCGCGAAGAATCATTTTTCCGGGCCGATTCTCTATCCCCTGCGAATGCCTATGGTCTGATGCAATTGTTGCACAGCACATCCCGTGAGGTCGCCAGCGGCAGCAATCTCAAGGTCAAGGCCAGTGATTTGTTTGATCCGGAAACCAACATCCGCCTGGGGATGAATCACCTTAAAATGCTGCTAAATAAATATGACGGCCGCCTTTACCTGGCCCTGGCGGCTTACAATGCCGGGGCTGAAAGGGTAGACCAGTGGCTGGTTGATTTTCCCGACGCGGACGAGGAAGAATTCATCGAGATGATCCCCTTTTCAGAAACCCGCAATTACGTCAAAAACATCCTGCGCAATTATTTCTTTTACCGCTACTATTACGATACCGGCAAACCATAGCCGAATTTGTCATTCTATAATCACAAATTGTGACTTCGAAATATCTAAAAAAATCAATCAAATTTGACGTTCAATTTTCCTGATGTTAGAATAACTTTTAAGTAATATGACCGAGTTATTAAAACATTATCAGATTTCAGGTACTATTATGAAAAAGATTAAGGTTGGAATTGTTTTTGGCGGGAAGTCGGCCGAGCACTGCGTTTCGCTGATGTCGGCGAAGTCCATTTGGGAGAACCTGGACAAGGAACGCTATGAACCGGTCTTGGTCTATATCAACCGGGCAGGGGAGTGGTGCCTGACCGAAAACAGCAGTTTTGAAGAAAAAGCGTATGCCGGCGAGAAGTTTAAATCTTTCCTGCCCTGGCTTGCCAATCCGGCAGTGGCAATTGATGTTGACATCTATTTCCCGGTGCTGCACGGCCCGAATGGCGAGGACGGACGCATCCAGGGTTTGTTCGAGCTGGCCGGCAAGCCCTTTGTCGGCGCCGCCAGTTTCTCTTCGCAACTGGCCATGGACAAGATTGCATCCAAGATGCTTTTCGCTCAAGCCGGGCTGAAGCAGACCGCCTTTCTGTATTTCAACGAAAACAACCATGAGCAGATCGCAGAATTGGTAGAGAAAAAACTAGAGTTCCCGGTCTTTGTCAAACCCTGCTCGCTGGGTTCATCGGTGGGCATCACCAAGGCCAAAGATGAAAAGAAACTGCTGGCCGCCGTGGACCTGGCGTTCAGCTACGACAACAAGATCATTATCGAAAAAGCCATCGCGATGCGCGAGCTCGAAGTGTCGGTCATGGGCAACGAGGAAGTGCTGGTTTCCAGCCCGGGCGAAGTGCTCCCCTTCAAGGAATTCTACGACTACGCCGACAAGTACCTCGACGGCAAGACCCAATTCCGCATCCCGGTGCGCCTGGGCGACGAACTGGAAGCCAGGATAAAAAAAACAGCCCAAAAGGCCTACCGCAGCCTGTTTTTGAACGGTTACGCCCGGGTAGACCTGTTCCTGGTCAACGGCAGCAACGATATCTATATTAATGAGATCAACACCATCCCCGGCTTCACGACCATCAGCATGTTTCCCAAGTTGTGGCAGGCGCAGGGCATCAGCTTCAGCCAATTGCTCGACCGCCTGATCGATTATGGATTTGATTATTTTAAAAAGCGTAAGGAAAACGTCGATGAAGGTCCTGGCTGTTGATTTCGGCAGCAAACGTATCGGCCTGGCCGTGGGCAATTCGCAAGTCCGCGTGGCCACGCCGCTGGGGCAGATTCTGGCCCGTAACCGCCATTATGTCCTGGAAGAGATTTTGAAACGGGTAGGGGAGTTCGAGATTGATCATATCGTGGTCGGCTACCCGCTGAACATGGACGGCAGCCGCAGCCTTACTTGCAAGCGCGTCGATCAATTTATCAATTATTTAATCAAAAGAATCGCGCTGCCAATTTCCCGGGTGGACGAAAAATTGAGCAGTTTCGCGGCCGAAGAAATGGGCAAGGAAGTGCAAGGTGATTTCCGCAAACGTAAATTATTCCTCGACGGCCTGTCCGCTCAGGTGATCCTACAAAACTATTTCGAGCAAACATGAAACGGAACAAAAAAAGATCCTTGAAAAGGGTTTTTCTGCTCCTGCTGCTGTTGGTCCTGGCTGTTGCGGCCTGGTTCGGCTACAGTTCCTATCGCAAGGTTTTCTATCCTTTCCAGGGTTACAGGGACAGTGTCATAGTGCAGATCGAAAGCGGTATGAGCGTGGCGGCGATCGGCAAGAAATTGCAATCCCAGGGGGTCATCGCCAGTGCTTCTTATTTCACCCGCTATTACCGCATGTTCTTTGCCAGCAAAAAATTAAAAGCAGGCGAATACCTTTTCGACGGGCCACTCTCCATGCACCAGGTCATCAAAAAGCTTGACCAGGGCAAGGCGATATTGTACAAAATCACGGTCAAGGAAGGGCTTTGGATTGGAGAAACCGCCTTACTCTTTGAAGAAGCCGGCCTGTTCCCGGCCGCTGAATTTGGCAGGGCCGCCCACAATTCGGAGTTGATCGGTGATCTCGATCCAGAGGCCGCTGATCTTGAAGGCTATCTCTTTCCCGATACTTACCTGGTGCGCAAGGATATTTCAGCCGTGGAAATGGTGGCCCTGATGGTAAGACGCTTTCGTCAAAATTTTTCCAACACTTTTATCTGGCGGGCCAGGGATATCGGCTTCACTATACGCCAGGTGGTTATCATGGCGTCCCTGATTGAAAAAGAAACCGCTGCCCGGGATGAACGGTTTCTGGTAGCTTCGGTCTTTCATAACCGCATGCGCCATAAAACGCTGTTCGATTGTGATTCGACCATTATCTACGCTCTGAAAAAAGCCGGCCGTTATAGAGGGAAACTGGGTTGGGATGATTTAAAAATCCCTTCGCCTTACAATACCCGCCTCTACCGGGGGTTGCCGCCCGGCCCGATCGGCAACCCCGGTTACGCCTCCCTGGAAGCGTCCCTTTATCCGGAAAACACCGAATACATGTTTTTCGTGGCCAAAGATGCCAATTCCCATTATTTTTCAAAAACCCTGGCCGAACATAACCGCGCGGTCAAAAAATACATTATCGATAAATAAGGAAATTTTTTTTGATTGAGCTGCAAACACGCTATTTTGAAGGCCATGCCTTTCAAATCTATGAAAACGAACGTATTATTTTCGGGTTTACCGAAAAGGGCTTTTCAGCAACCGCCCTGCAGCGCTTTTTTAAACCACTGCCGCTTTTATTTTTAAAACAGGTCCATTCGGCAGGGATCGTTAATGCCAGGGATTGGCGAACTGGGATGGAAAGTGACGGATTCCTTCTAGAAAAGCCCGGGGTTGTGGCCGTGATTCAAACCGCTGATTGTGTGCCGCTGTTTTTTTTTAACAGCGATTTTTCGGTTGGCGGCGTCATCCATGCCGGGGATCAGGAACGCGTCGATGATCCAGCCGATCCCCAGCAGGCCGAGGGTGAGCAGCCAGATCACGCCGGTCACCGGTCTGCCATAGTAAAACCGGTGGGCCCCGGTGAAGCCGAAGAACCAGAAGATGTAGCCGATGACCTTGCTGTGGGTGGGCGGGGCGCGCATGGGCGGTTCATAACAGGAATGGCTGCGGATGCGATGGCAATGTGCGGCGGGGCATGACCTGGCGACCGCCATGTGCCCGC
>JBAXOR010000126.1:0-4596 GCA_037133155.1 Chrysiogenales bacterium
GCAAATCCCTGTATTTTTTCTTTATCTCACGCAATTTCTTATTATAAGCCTCTATTCCTTGGAGTGCCTTTTGCCGATCAACTTTTTTTTGACTCCCTAAATAATCTTGTTTTACCTGACGCCCTTCCCGATACATCAGGCAATAATAAATTTTACCATGGATTTTTTTTGCCTGCACCGATTTGGCGGGGTTTTTCCTGCAATAGTCCTTCAAGCGGTCAAGCTGCTCCTGGTTATGCCTGATGCTGTCATGAACATAATTTAATATAGACGCCAATTCCATTTATACTACCTTCCTTTTAACTAATTATATAATGTAGTATATATATTGTCAACTGCCAAACAAATTCTATTAATTGTTCCATGTCAAGTTCAATTATAGCAAACAATGATAGAGATTCTAATTATACTACATTAAATTCTAATAAATAGATAATGTAGTTATCAGAACAGCCTCCAGGACCAGGTCTCGATTTTAGACTTTCGCCGGCATTTCATCCCTAATGGAAATCTACGGGGCCGCGCCGTAAGGGGATTGGTCTGCTTCCTAAGAGGCATTTTGCATTGCTTTTTTCTTCAAGATCACCAGTTCGGAATATCGTCTTGATATGCTTTCCTGCAGCACAAAATAAGCATGAATGTAAAAAAATAATGAGTTCTCCTTGGATTTTATGCAAAAATAGTATAAAATAACCTTGGAAAATATGCAAAAATGAAACGTAATCTGGAAACTATTCTGGAATCGTGGCAAAAAGATTCCCGCCGGCGCCCGCTACTGCTTCGTGGAGCTCGTCAGGTGGGGAAAACATTCACCGTCATGCAGTTTGGGAAAAGCCACTTCGATAATGTAGCGGAAATCAACTTTGAACAGAATCCCCGTTTTAAAGAATGCTTTGCATCATTTGATCCCCGTTCAGTTATTGAGAATCTTTCGGCCATTGCCAGAACGGATATCATCCCGGGCAGGACGCTGCTGTTTTTTGACGAAATCCAGGAATGCCCTGCGGCCATTACGGCCATGCGCTATTTTTTCGAGCAATTACCCGAGTTGCACGTAATCGGAGCCGGTTCCCTTCTCGAATTGGCTTTGCATTCGGAACATTTTAAAATGCCGGTCGGACGAATACAGTTTTTATTCATGCAGCCCATGTCGTTTTTTGAATACCTGGAAGCAGCCGGTGAAAGCCGGTCGCGGATTTTGCTCGAGGATTGCTAATGGGAGAAACCGGTCAGTCCGGTTATTCACGAGCATCTTCTGGAGCAAGTCAGGAAATATTCTTTCCTGGGGGGCATGCCCGCTGTTCTGAATGAGTATTTCCATTCCCGGAACCTTGAAAATTGCGGGAGAATCCAGTCTTCCATTCTTCAGAACTATCGTTCCGATTTCGGCAAATATGCCAGTCGTATCAAGCATAAATACCTGGAAAAGGTTTTTTATTCTGTGCCCAAAATGGTAGGGCAGAAATTCAAGTACTCTCAAATCGATGCCCAGGAGCAAACCAGAAATTTAAAAGAGGCCCTGGAGTTGCTGGAGCAAGTGGGGGTATTGCTGCGCATCAGGCGGACCAGCGGCGAAGGTTTGCCGCTCCAGGCTAACGCCAGCGATCGTCACTTCAAAGTCATGTTTGTTGATGTGGGATTGATGCAGCGTTTGTGCGGATTGACCGCTGAGGCTATTTTAGAAAAGGACTTTCATTCCATCCAGTCCGGGGCGGTCGCGGAACAATTTGTTGCCCAGGAATTTCTGGCTTATCGCGATCCTTTTGAGGAGCCGGCCTTGCATTACTGGGCCAGGGAAGCCAGGAACAGCAATGCTGAAGTCGATTATCTGATTCCGGTCGGTCACCTGCCGTATCCCGTGGAAGTGAAGGCCGGCAAAACCGGCAAGCTGAAAAGCATGCACATGTATCTGGAGAAATATTCGGCTCCGGTCGGGGTGCAAATATCGCAAAAACCTCTCAACCGCGAATTACCAGTACTTTCCGTTCCATTTTATCTCATTAAACGCGTCCATTCCCTGATCACAAGTTTAAGTAAAAACAACACGCAAGTGGCAAATAGCTGATAGTTTTATCTTTCAAATTCCAAACACCTTTCCCGGTCCATAGAAACTGCGTTCATCTGAATTCTTGATGCCAAGGAGGAAAACGCAGTGCGGCCAACTCCGGAATCTATGGGGTCGCGTCTCAACAATAGATTCTGCTGCAAAACCCCGTCTTTTATAAAGCAGATAAGCTGAAAAAAGTTCAACTTTTCCACCAGTAAAGACTTGCTCGAGATAATTTAGCTTTTGTAATGCAAATACCCGCAAACGCGCCACATCTGTCTCTTATTATTGGCATTTCTTCCTGACCTATACTGTCCCAGGAAAGCATTCAACCATTGCGCGAGGCTTCATTTCCCACTTCAACCGGTTGGTCCAGCGCTTGATGTTACAAGCCGCACCTATTAAGTAATTCTGCAACCGCACTTTTTTGATGCCACGATAGCGCGCCTGTCGCAGTCCATGTCCGCGGATTAATTCGCTATGCGTGCCTTCAATGCCATTGCGCCGCTGCATCTTCTTTTTAAACTCAGCGGTCTTCATTTCCTGCCGACGGCGCTGCAATAACGTGTGATGCTCTCCCACCACCAGACTACGATGCTTGACGCCTCTGCTTATGCACCGCTTTGCCAACTCACAACCTTTACATTGCCAGCTCCATTCAAAACGGAAAGTCACTTTGCCGTTTTGCTTTTCTTCCAGCCGGCTGCATTGCGTGCTGGTTTTGCCGGCAGGACATATCGCTTTACGCTCTTCAACGTTTACCTCAAAGGCATCTGCCTTAAACTCAACTCCCTTGGCTGAAGCCGACGGTTGCGCCGATCCCCATAATTGCTGGCCTTTCTTTTCAGCCAGTGCTAATTCCCCGGCCGACACATACGCCGCGTCCACATACCATTCTTTTGGCGGCGACAATTGACTGGCCTGCTGGGCTTCCTCAACCTGTTTTTTCCCCGCTTCATCGCTGCTGGTGGCGGCCTGCGTTTCAATGGCGGTGATAAAATTATTGGTCGGCTCTCCCGAACTCATTGGTTCCTCTCTAACGGTCTCGGCTACTTGCACTTTGTATCCCACCCACGTTTTCTTCTGCTGCCCGTGCCCTTTGGCGCTCCACTCAGCTCCAGGATCATGAGGGTTGTGCACGGCCGTTACAACACGCTCTTGCCCCGGGATCGTTTCGACTTCTCCGCCCTCTTTAAGCCGATAGTATTCATTAAAAACGCGCTCTAGCAACTTCGCTTTCTCTCCCTTGTTCACGGCTGGCTCTTTCCCGACCAGCCAATTCAAAAGATGCAACATATCCACCCCGGCCAACCTTTGCTTCTCCATCAATACCGCAACGCTTAATTGATAATCCAATTTGCTTTCAACATACCGCTCCCACATCATATCCCACCAATCAGGACGACTCCCTTCAACCACTGTTTGTCCGATTTCCTCAAGTGCCAGCCGAATCGTCTCCCGCACGCACTCTATCTGACTCATCTTCGCCACCATGCCCAATACATTCGTGGAATCGAGTCGCTGCCATTTTTTTTCTCTTAAAAGCCCCGCCTCTCTCAATCCTGAAAGTACGGCATCAAATGCCAGTTTGCTTTGTTCTTGCTCTACCATGCGCTGCCGGAATCGTACCAGCGTGGTCGAGTGAAACAGCTCATCTCCGATCTCCCGCCCTAAGGCAATATTCCAGCCCAAGTGGTATTTTAACTGCTCAATGGCTTCCCGGTCAGGCACCCTTTCCAGATATTGCAGCAGGCTGATTCCCAATAATATCACCGGCTCTATTCCCGGGCGGCCATTGTTCTCGCAATAGCATGCTGAAAGTTGTGACCGCACTGATAACAACAACGGAAAAATCTTACTGGCAAATAGCCGGTATTTGTCATCAGCGGCATATAATTTCTGACTGTTCTCCTGCAACCCGAACAGTTTCCTTTGCCAATTTAATTTGGGTAAAGACATCGAAAACGCCTCCAGTAAATGGTTTCAAGCTATAATCATTATACCATATATGCCCAATCACACAAAGTTAAAATTTCCAATTCTCCTTTTCTGTAAAGGGTTTTGCAGCAGAATCCATTGTTGAGACGCGACCCCTTAGGTTTCCCCTGCATCTATTGCAAATTCAATAGAAATTCCTTAAAATCCAATCATGGAGATAGCATCACTTCATGTCTCGCAAAGCCTCGGTATAGTGATGCTATGATTTTCCTATTAGTTAGTTTATGATCTATGGGTTGATGATTTCTCCGGCAAGGAGGGAGCATGAGAAAATCAAAATTATTGTTCACGGGAATTTTACTGGCCTGCACATTGGCGGGACTTTCCTGCTCGCGCAGCCAAAAGGAAATCCTTGTAGGAAACCCGGACGATTTTGTTACTGCTATGCGCAACGCCGGCCTGAACGTCAAGGATGGGCTGATGAAAAACGTGAACATCATCTACGACTGCTGCGACATAAACAAGCCGCTGCCCATGTGCTACGGCAACAACCCCGGCGCGCCGTACATGGCCACCTATCTCCCGGAGGCCGACGGCCAGCTCATCCGCAA
>JBAXOR010000127.1:0-4513 GCA_037133155.1 Chrysiogenales bacterium
GCATGGCATTTAATTCTTTGAGCCTTCAGCTCACCGATGCGTATCCAGGCCGAAGCAGAACCCGAATCGGTATTAAAGCATGGAGACCGGCGTGCCGCCACGGCAGGTCTTTCCCATATCTCTTTCCAGGCTTCCACACTGCTGACTCCGTAAAATGTCAGGACTTCGCGAAGTTGTAAAACAGAATCCTTTTGCCCTTGCACTACCTTGCGCCTGAGCAGTTCTTTGAGTGGGATCATTTTCAGCCATTCCAGTCCTTCAACCAATCTTTCTTTTTCTTCGATTCGCTCCAACTGCTCTCGATACTGGGATTCCAAGTTGTTCCAGAAGCGGGCAGGGACTCCGGTAACCAATTCCAGCCGGCTTGCGGTTTCATAAGTGATGGGTTGAACGCCCTTGAAAATACGATTCAATGTTTGAACGGTCAAAGATGTTCGCAAGGCAAGCTCTTTTTGACCCATGCCAAGGGATTTGCTCACTTCCTGAAGGGTCACTCCCGGCGGTACGGCATAATCCGGCTCGAATTTCATCTTTTGCTTATCACTCATAATTGGCCTCATTTAATGAGTATTCTCGATGGATACAACCTCAATTTCCGTGACCAGTCCCTTGTCAATACTTCCATCCGCAGTTACCGGAAGAGGCTCTTTGGCAGGTTTAAATATCAACCTCATGGGTTGCTCCAGATCAACGGAAAAATGCCCCTTGTAATTGCCCGTCAATTCGTGGCAACGAGCCGGAGGCAAATGCGACATAATGGCAAGGCAATCCGCAGCTTGTAATTCCATCAACCTTTGCTTTAGTTTGCCAGCCATCCTGTCTCCATATTTTCGCTTCATTTCACGTTCCGAAGAACACTCCTTTCTCAGTTTATTCGTCTTAAATGTTAATAGCATTGTTTTTTCCAAATGTCAACAAATAATTAACATGTCGTGTTAATTTAAATAATTTTTTAATTCTTGAAAAAAACCCCGCATCTTGATGAATCACAATTCCCCATCATGCTGACAAGAGATCCCAGAATTGATTGCCGAGATCAGCTTTTTTCTTGAGGCGAACCAATTTAAAATATGCTTGAAAAAATACACTTATCTCCGTTTTTTTCTTGATTATTTATACTCTTTAAAGAAAAAACAATCAACACAAATTAGAATAACAATAAAAATTCAGCGGGCATAGCAGTACAGGCAACCGTGGCGGCAGGTGCCGTAGCTGCCAATGTCCACGCTCTGCTGGCAGAGACATAGTTTCCTTTGCGCCGGGTCCTTGCGATAGGAAAGGCCCAGGCCGAAAAGCTCATTCAGTAGCCCTTCATCGATGCATTTGCCGGAGCGTACACTCGTACCGGAGGCTGCCTCGGCGCAGCTTTGGATCTCCAGTCCCGAAGCAGTAACTATACCGGCGAAGCGTTCAAGCAAGCCAAGCTGCTGCTCCGGGGTACCGGCGGCCGTCCCGGCTTGGATTCCCGCTTTCTGCAGCATGCGCAGGGCTTTGGGATAAGGGTCGAAAAAACTGACGATCACCCGGGAAGTGAATTGAGCAAAGAGATTCGCCAGCCTGGAAAAAGTGTGAACATGAAAATTAAAATCTGTTTGGTCCGAAAAGATCACCGGATCATAGCGCCAAATAACGCGTCGGCGGCCAATGCGCCCGGCCAATTCTTTAAAGAATAGAACAGCTTCCTCCGGCAACGGCGTCAACGACTCCAGCAGGCGGGGATAACCGGTAACCGTGATCAGGAAATAATACGGATAGCCGTCGCGGTCGATCTCGGGCAAATGTTCCAGGAACGGCCGCGGGTCGCGGCTCCAGAAAACAAAGGCATCGACATCCTGTTTTTTCAGGCTGACCGTTTTTGCCTGAGCCGGACGGAAAGGATTCTTGACCACAACCTCGCCCTGGCGCAAGCATTTCATGAACCAGGCGCCGTGAAAAGCCGGGATATCGCTGCGTCGGGAAGCACTGACGATCATTTATTTCCCAAGAAATTACCCGGGGCCGAAAGCGTCAAAGACCGCGGCCTTTCAGGTCCAGCAATTCCGGGCTTTGCGGAAATTTTTGCAGGGCCAGGGCCAGGGTTTCCCTGAGTTTTTCCTTGTCTTTCCAAGCCTGATAAATTTTAATTTTGAGTAAAAAATTATCCAGGTTCTCTTTTAAAAACAGGGCGCTTTGGGCGTAAATTTCCGCCTGGGAATAATCTTTCTTCTGCAGGTAAAGCAGGGCCAGCAGGTGGTGATTTTCATTCAAGAACGGGTTGACTTCCATAGCTTCTTCCGCTTTTTGCATGGCGCCGCTAAAATCATTTTCCATAAAAAGGTTTCTGGCTTCGATGTAAAAAGAATTGCTGTCAACAAAAACCCCCGGCAATGACCTGACCTGGAAGGGATTTTTCAACAGCGGCTGGACTGAAAAAGATTCATCACCCTGGGGAGGAAGCGGCATGAAATTGCGGAAAGCCTGGGTCAGGAATTCCTGGTTTTCGCTGGCGGCCAGAAAAACGGAAAACTGTTTCAGTAATTTTTCATCGTCCGGAAACAACTGCAGAGCCAGGTTCAATTCCTCCAGGGCCCGGCTGTTTTGCCCCATGGCTTTCAGCAGAACGATCATGTTGCTGTAAATTTCCGGATCTTTTTTCAAATAAAGGGCGTACTGCAGGCATTTTTCCGCGGCCAGGTAATCGTTCTTCTGCAGGTAAATGGCCCCCAGGTTGTTGTTGGTCGCAACGGCATAAATGTTTTGCCGCTGCAGGCGGATGAACTGATTCAACGCCAAGTCGGCATTGCCGTTGGCGAAATTGACCAGCGCCAAAAGAAAACCTTTTTTGTCCTTGAACAACAGATTAACCGATATGCGGTTCAAAAAGGATTCACTGTTGGCAAAATCGCCTTTCTCCAGGTAGATTTTTGCCAATTCAAAGTTTAAAAAATCGGAAGGCGTGTCTGCGCTTTTGATTGACAGCAGCAGGTCTAATTTTTTAGCGGTGTCAACGATTAGCAGGCTCTTGATGAATTTCTCATAATCATGCAGGGTCATGTTCAATTCGGGAAAACGGATTGCCATCTTTTCTTTGGCAATAACTTTAATAACCTCTTTAAGTAATTCCTCCTGGATCTGGTAAATATTTTTTAAATTCCCTTTGAGCATCGGCAAGTGTTTTTGTATCCGCCCCATGACATCGATTAAAAAAACCTTGATTGCTATTTGGGAAGAGCTTTTATCGCTGAATAATATTTCTCCCCAGAGTAAACGATCGGCCTGGTTTTCCCTGGCCAAAACCATGGCTGTAGCCTTGGTGATATCAAAAGGAAAACGGACCAGGTTGCGGTTTAATATAAACTGAACCTCCTCATGGTCAACCACCGGCAGATCATTCAGACAAAGACCGGCAAGTAAATAATAAGCAAAGGCTTTGCCCAGCCACTGGTAAGGGGGGTGATTTGAGGTATCGACTTTGAGCGGCAGCACCATGATTTGAGCCGTAAGCGCGGCTGCAAAAAGAATCGCGATTATAAAGGTGATGTTTTTTTTCATTTTCATTATTTATACAATATTTTTAACAGGTCGCGCAAAAAATACGCACCGTTGAACTCGGCTTTCCCGGCTCCTTCCAGTCTGAAAGCGAAAGCGTAGCGGGGGTTTTCAGACGGAAAAAACCCAATGATAAGCGCATCAAGCCCTTGCTTACGATCACCAGCGGTTCCGGTTTTAATGGCCAAATTGACCGCGGCGGACCAAGCCCGGCGTCCGGTGCCGTTTTCATTATTCACCACTTCCCGCATGGCTTTTTTAACGCGCCCGAAATTCAAGTCATCAGCCAGCAGGCGTAGCGGCCGGGCGCTATGGCTGTAAAAGCCAAGGTCGAGAATGCTTTTTGCGTCATCGATGATATAAGGCGGGAACAACAAGCCGTTTTGAGAAAAAACAGCCGCCAGTAAGGCGGCATGAACCGTGGTCAAGGAAATTTCGCCAAGCCCGACGGCCAGGTTGGCCAACTCCAAATCATTGTGCAGCTCCCGTTTGAAAGTGCCGGTTTGAAACTTCAGGAACCAATCATAAAAAGGCCGGGCATTGAAATAAAAACGCTCCAGCAGGCTTGCCAGGCGCTGTGAACCAACCTTCAACCCCATGCGGGCAAAACTTAGATTGCAGGACAAGGCCAGCGCTTCAGAATAATCTTTAACCTGTTTGTGAGCTGTCCAATCATAAAAAACTTTTCCTCCCAGGACAATTTGTCCCGGACAAACATAGGGAAACAAGTTCTGATCGGCCTGGCGCAAATAAGCCATGAGCGAAATAATCTTGATAATCGATCCGGGTTCAAAGGCCTCGGAAAACACGGCATTGGCAGCCCTGGAAAATCGGGGTTTCGAATAGGCTGCCAGAATACTGTTTTGGGGCAAATCCAAAAGTAGCAGGGTTCCGAAAAAATCGTTAAAAAGATGTTCGATCTTTCTTTGCAGTCCGGCATCCATGGTCAGCCGGAAATAGCTTAGGCCCTTTTTTATCTGCAGGT
>JBAXOR010000128.1:0-4475 GCA_037133155.1 Chrysiogenales bacterium
CCAGCGTCAGCTTGACCAACTGGGTCAGTTCGGAAACCTTAAATATTTTTTCTTCAAGCAAGTTGTTGACCAAATGTCGCTTCGAAATAGCGATGGGCTTCGATATTAGTGGCCCGGCCGCTTTTGGGTTCGATGTCGACCAGGGTCATGTCCAGGATCGGGTTGTCTTTGGCCACCTCGAATTTCCGGTGAATGCCGTCATAGAACTTATTGATGATGGGTTCGCGGGTCATACCGATGACCGAATCGAGGGAGCCGGTCATGCCGATATCGGTCTGGTAAGCCGTGCCGTTTTCCAGGATGCGGGCGTCGGCAGTCGGCACGTGGGTGTGCGTGCCCAGCACGGCGCTGACCCGACCGTCGAGGAAAAAGCCCATGGCCTGCTTTTCGGCCGTGGCCTCGGCGTGGAAATCGACCAGAACAATGGGCACTTTGTTCTTTTTTAAAAAATCATCGATGGCTGTGAAAGGATTGTCCACTGACGGTTCCATGAACACCCGACCCTGCAGGCTGATGATCAGGACCGGATGCCCTGAGGCGGTGTTGTAAACCATGGAACCGTTGCCCGGGGTTGAGAAATGATAATTCAGGGGTTTGAGAATGCGCTGTTCCGTTTTCAGCAATTCCAGGGCTTCTTTCTTGTCCCAGATATGGTTGCCCCCGGTCAGGACATTTACCCCGGCTTCAAACAATTCGTCGGCCGTGCGTTTGATGATACCCAGGCCTCCGGCCGAATTTTCGCCGTTGGCAATCACCACGTCAGGAACGAATTTCGCCCTGATCAGTGGCAAAACGGTTTGGACAAATTTGCGTCCGCCACGACCGACAACATCGCCGATCAGGATCAGCCGCACCCCTTTACTTGGCATATTCAATGGCCCTGACTTCCCGGATCACGGAAACCTTGATCTGCCCGGGATATTCCATCTCATCCTGGATTTTTTTGGCAATATCCTTGCAGATTAAAAAGGTGTGATTGTCATCCAGCTCGTTGGCATTGACGATGATCCTGATTTCGCGACCGGCCTGCAAAGCATAAGCCTTGGTCACCCCGGCGAAGGACTTGCTCAACTCTTCCAGTTTTTCCAGTCTCTTGATGTAGGTTTCCAGAATTTCCCTTCTGGCACCGGGACGGGCGGCGGAAATACTGTCCGCGGCCTGGATTAAAACAGCTTCAAGGGAATGGAACTCGGTATCCATGTGGTGCGAGGCGATGGCGTCCTGAACAACAGCCGATTCGCCGTATTTTTTGGTCAACTCCACCGATAACGATGTGTGCGTGCCTTCGGTTTCCCGGTCAATGGCCTTGCCGATATCGTGCAACAGGCCGGCCCGCTTGCAAATATTGACATTGACTCCGATTTCACGGGCCAGCATGGCCGCGATCATGGCCACATCCTTGGAATGCTCCAGCACGTTCTGCCCGAATGAAGAGCGGAATTTGAGTTTTCCGAGATAGAAATACAGTTCCGGATTGATCTCCTTGATACCGAGCTCCAGAACCGCGTTTTCACCTTCACGGCGCAAATATGTATCAAAATTACCCTTGATACGTTCGACAATTTCTTCAATGCGGGCCGGATGGATGCGGCCGTCGGCAATCAGTGTCTGAATGGTTTGCTTGGCAATCTCGCGGCGGATGGGATCGAAAGAAGAAACCAGAATCGCTTCCGGCGTGTCATCGACAATGAAATCGACACCGGTAGCTGTTTCCAAAGCCCTGATGTTCCTTCCTTCCCGACCGATGATCCGCCCCTTCATCTCGTCGGAAGGCAGGTCGATAACCGTCACCGAAGAAGAAACCACATGCTCGGAGGCGATGCGCTGCACAGCATTGGAAATCACATCCTTGGCCATTTGCTGGCTCTTGCTTTTCAATTCCTCATCGATCAGTTTCAGCTTCTGCGCCGATTCGAGCCGGGCTTCGCCTTCATATTGCTTGATGATCAATTCCTTGGCTTCCTGAACGGTCAGCCCCGAGATTTTCTCAAGCTTCAATCGCTGTTCCTCGTAAAGTTTGTTGACGCTGGTTTTCAAGGCCGCGGTTTCTTCTTCCTGGATGTCCAGGTCCCGTTCTTTTTTCTTTAATTCCTTTTCCTTGTTATCCAGGTTGCTGTAACGCTTGTCCAGATTTTCTTCCTTCTGGATCAGGCGTTTTTCCATAATGTTCAAGCGGTTGATGTTTTCATTGTGTTTGCGGTTGTATTCATTCTTCCATTCGGCGAATTCTTCCTTAAGTTCCAACACCGATTGTTTCTTGGCGCGCGCCATTTCTTCCAGGTTTTTGGCTTCCAGCTGAACTTTATGGGCTTCAATCTGGATTTTATGGGCCTCGACTTTCCTGTATTCACCGGCAAATATCTTCTTTTTTAATAAAAATATCCCGCCGCTACCGAGTAAAATTCCAAGTATGACAAAAACTACACCATTAATCATTGTCTTTCTCCTTTTCAGGACGACAAACTGACAGTTAACTTTACATCCTCTGTTTCAGGCGCCAATAATTTATCTATTTTGCCAAGTATCTGCGCCAGTTTTTCATTTTCTTTTCTCAGAAAAAACAAATCCTGGGCAATGTTTATCGAAGTTAACAGTCCCAATTTCTGGGAATCCAATTCATTCATCCTGCTTTTTATTTTATTGATTTTATTTTCAACGTATTCAACCACCCGCATGAATTCTTCGACCGCGATATCATCGGTCAGTTGAAAAACAATTTTCTTGCCGGTGATCTGAACTTCAATTTCTTTGGCCATTATTCCTCGATCGAATCAACCAGTTGAATCAGCGTAGCGATCTTTTTTTTAATTTCGCTTTTTTCGCCATCACGCTGGGAAGAATCCTGCTTGATGGTTTGCAACTCCTTTTTCATTTTCTGGTTTTCTTCTCTAAGTGTTTTCAAATTATTTACCAACCGGCTGATTTTTTCTTCAAGTTTATCAAAATCCTTTAAATTCATGGATAACACTCCTTATCGTTGAATTAAATGCAATTGCTCCACCATTTTTTTGACAAATTCCTGGTGAATGCCGTTCACTTCGTCACCGGTCAGGGTGCGGTCACTGGCCCGGTAAGTGAAGGCCATGGAAAAGCTGACCTTGTCCGCAGGGATGTGAGATCCTTGGTAAATATCAATCAGCTCGAAATTTTCAAGAACCTGGGGTTGCAAGCTTTCAATATGCGCGCTTAATTCTCTGTAACTGACTGTTTTTGCAATCAGGAAAGTAAAATCACGTCGCGCACATGGAAAACGGTTCCACATCTGGAAGCGGCTTTCCCGTACCCTTTCCAACATGGCCGGCAAATCAATTTCGGCCGCGAATACCAACTTATCCAGCTTGTAATAACGGCAGAACTCCGGTTTTACTTCACCGCTCAGGCCGCAGCGGCGGCCGTCAATCTCGATGGCGAAACAGCAGGAATCGGCATACGCCGGGTGCACGTGTTTTTTAAAAACAAATTCCAGGCGCAGTCGCCTTCCAAGCAGAACCAACAAGGACTTGAAATAGGAAAAATCGAATGCTTCCTCGCGGCAGCGCCAGTCTTTTTTCTGTTGCAATCCATAGGCGCTGATGGCCAGTTTTTTTTCTTCGCGGATCTTGCCCTCGCTCTGGCCGAACGCGTTGCCGATCTCGAACAGGGCGACCCTTTCCATGTCCTGGTTGGCGTTCAAGGCGGTATCCTTCATCAGTCCGGCCAACAGGGAATTCTTCATCACGGAAAAATCTTTCCCCAAGGGATTCTTCAGGGTCAACGTCTGCGACAGGGAGTCGAACAGCGCGTTTTCTTCCGGACTCTGAAAAACATAATTGATCACTTCATTAAAACCGACATCCGTCAGCTGACTTTTCAAGCACTGGACGATCTCCCGCTCGCGGTCGATGCGCAAAAGCGGGTTGGCCGACAGCGGCATCTCTGACTGCAGATGTTCATAGCCATGGATGCGGATGATCTCCTCGACCAGGTCCTGTTTGCAGGAAACGTCGACGCGATGGCTGGGTACCCGCACCTGCCAGTATCTGCCCTTGTCCTGCAGCTGAAAACCCAGGCGCTGCAAAATAGCAGCGCTGGTTTCCGCTTCGATGGCGATGCCGGCCAGCTGGCCGGGGTAATCCTTGTCCAGGGAGACCACCGCGGTCGGCAGCGGCCTGGGATAGACGTCGCGAAAAAAGAATGGCGGCTTTTTTTGACTGAGCATGAGCAAGGCCATTTTTAAAGCCGGGATGGCGGCTTCGACGTCCATACCCCTTTCAAAACGGTAACTGGCATCGGTTTTAAAGCCCAGAAGACGCGAAGCGCGGCGAATGACCAGCGGGTTAAAGCAGGCGCTCTCGATGAAAATATGACGGGTTTTTTCGGTGATGCCCGAGTCCAGTCCGCCCATGATACCGGCCAGGGCCAGGGGGCGCGAGACGTCGGCGATCAGGAGGAAGTTTTCGTTCAAGGCGATTTCACGTCCATCCAGCAAATGGATA
>JBAXOR010000129.1:0-4475 GCA_037133155.1 Chrysiogenales bacterium
CCGACCTGGAGTCTTACTGATTTTTCTTATCTGCTTTCCGGTAACCATCAAGGACAAAACTAATCCGGAACCGTTTATTAATAAAAAGAAAACCTGCCTTAATATACATCTTATGATCTTTTATAAAGAATTTGTCACCATCTGAAATAAAAGTAGTATTCATTTCCATTTGCTTTACCTTTGAGGGAAGGGGGTCGTATGTGTAATGCGATTTAACGGGCATGCCGCTAACAGCGTCCAGCCATATTTTTCCTTTATGTTTAATTGTTTCTTCTTTTTTTCCGTTTTTTGGAATAAATTCCTTTTGAAATTCAAAAACATTGCACTCGCCCCCGCTTTCTTTTTCCCGGCCGAGATATT
Organism: Chrysiogenales bacterium; assembly: GCA_037133155.1. Taxonomy (GTDB): domain Bacteria; phylum Acidobacteriota; class Aminicenantia; order UBA2199; family UBA2199; genus UBA2199. Next base: position 361 of record JBAXOR010000129.1, read on the forward strand.
TATAGGAAACCGGCTTTTTCGAATTAGTCAGGAATGGAACAATTTCTTCGCTTGAAAGATTTATGGAGTGATCGCCATCATTTTTTTTGCCTTTTTCTTTATTTTTGTCTTTTTTTATTCTCTCTTCCTCCAGTGCTTCCTTGGTAATATCTTTGCCATTCTCTAGAGCCTTCAGCAATTTTATTTCTTTTTCTCCCGGCAACAATTCAAGCCATGTCTCATTTTGATCTTTGGTTTTACCATCACTGTCAAGCTTTTCGAATTTCATATAAATTTTTCCGGGGACATAATCTTTTGCTGACAATGCAGCCTGAACGCCTTTCTGCCAGCAAGCCTCCGCTTCATTGTCCAAAGGAATTCCGAAAGCCTTTATGCATATGGTTAACAATGATAACGCAAGAAATAAAACAAATGTTTTTTTCATAAAAACTCCTATATCGTATGGAAAAACAGTTAAATTTAAGCTGTGATAATAAGGAAATTTTATTGAAATTGCAATAGACTGCTTTTAGAATGTGTTTTGTTGTAAACAAATGCACGATTGTTTATAATCTCGGCATGCGAGCTGCAGCACTGATTCTTATGGCATTGATAGTCAGTTGCATGATTTGCGCCCTGGACATTCTCGCCGATTTCAAAAGCGAGCAACAGCGCCAGACCCGCGTACGGGAAGCCTACCGTGTTTGCGGTGAAAAAATCCTAAAGAACTTGCAATCCAATGGTTTGCAACCTCATGAATTGGAAATCTATATCCGTTCATTCAAACAGGAGATGTGCCTGGAAATATGGGGCCGCAAGCTCGGGGATTCCCCCATGGTACTTCTGGCCACATACCCTATTTGCGATTTTTCCGGCACGATTGGTCCAAAACGCTGCCAGGGCGACGGCCAGGTGCCCGAGGGGTTTTATTGCATCGACCGCTTCAACCCCTGGAGTGATTTTTATCTTTCCCTGGGAATCAATTATCCCAATTTTTCCGACCGGATTCTGAAAACCTGCCAAGATCCGGGCGGAACCATTTTTATCCATGGCTCCTGCGTCACTATCGGCTGTATCCCGATCACTGATCCATGGATCCGGGAATTGTACATTTATTGCCTGGAAGCGAAAAACAGTGGCCAGAAAAAGATCCCGGTCCATATTTTCCCTTCTCGCCTGGACCAGATCAATTACCGTCGTCTGCAAGGGACCTATTTTCAGCAAAAAGAATGGCTGGGTTTATGGGAGGATTTAAAAACCGCATACGATCTTTTTAAAAAAAAGCGCACCCCGCCCCAGATACGTTTTCTCCCCACCGGCCGCCATAAAATAAGTTAGTGTCAAGTTTTTTTCATTCCCCGAAAAGCTGTGATTTAAGGGTATCAATTATGCATATTAGAAGTCTGCCTTCTCATTTGCATAATGTCAAGTTCCTGTAAGAGTCTAATATGTTATGGACTCTTACATCTCCTTGACATCTGTTTTACTTTTGGGCAATATAAAAATATGTTTTGCCGGAAAATGATGAAAATATAGAGGTGTTGTTATGAAAAAAATGCTGCTCGCAGGATTGATCTTGTCTTTCACATCAGCCTTTGCCCTTTTGGACGCGGCTGAGGAGGCCATGATGGCTGACCTGGTATTGTTCAACGGCAAGGTGTTCACCGTTGAAAAAAGCATGCCCTGGGCTGAAGCAATTGCCGTGCGCGACGGGAAAATCATGGCCGTCGGAGACGACGCCGAAGTAAAAAAACTGATCAGCAAGGACACGCAAACAATCGATCTCATGGGCAAGCTGGTGCTGCCCGGATTCAACGATGCCCACCTCCATTTTGCCAGCGGCGGGCTTTATTTGCTGGGCATTGATCTGCGTCCGGCCCGCGACGAAAAAGAATTCGCGTCTATATTAAAGGTATATATTAAGAAGCTGCCGAAAGGGGAGTGGGTGACCGGAGGCAACTGGGACCACGAAAACTGGCCTTCAAAAAAGCATCCCGGCAAAGAATTGATCGACGTCTTCACCCCTGACCATCCGGTTATGGTCCGGCGCCTGGACGGGCACATGGCCCTGGCCAATTCCCTGGCTTTGAAACTGGCCGGCATCAATCGTGATTCCCCAAATCCCCAGGGCGGTGAGATCGTCAAGGACAAGAAAACCGGAGAGCCCAGCGGCATATTGCGGGACAATGCCTGCGACCTGGTCGATGCGGTCATTCCTCCATTGTCCCGCGCCCGGCGCGAACAGGCTATCCGGATCGCCATGCGCCATGCCCAGGAACTGGGCGTGACCAGTATCCAGGACAACAGCAGTAGCGAGGATCTGGAGGTCTACCAGGAATTGTTAGCCAAAGGCGAGTTGGGCGTGCGTATCAACGCCTGGCGTGACAGCAGCTGCATAGCCGATTTCTCCCGCATCGGCATCAAAGCCGTTTTCGGCGGACCGTTCCTGCGCCTGGGGGTCATCAAAATTTTTGTGGACGGCTCCATGGGCGCCGGCACAGCCTTGTTTTTTAAGCCTTATGCCGACGATCCAACCACTTGCGGCCTGCCCATTTACCAGGAAAATGAATTGAACGCCCTGGTCCTGGCTGTAGACAAGGCGGGCTTGCAGATCGCCGCCCATGCTATCGGCGACAAGGCCAACGCCTGGATACTTGACGCCCTGGCCCTTGCCCGACGTGAAAACGGGGTTCGCGACTCCCGACACCGGGTGGAACATGCCCAGGTGGTCAGATCCGAAGATATTGCCAGGTTCAGGGAAATGGGGGTCATCGCCTCGATCCAGCCTTGCCACTGCATCGATGACATGCGTTGGGCGGAAAAAAGGATCGGTTCCAGGGTCAATAATGCGTACCGTTTCGCTTCATTTGTCAAAAATGGTGTACACCTGGCATTCGGTACGGACTGGGCTGTTGAACCCCTTGATCCGCGGCTGGGAATCTATGCCTCGGTCAGCCGCGAATTGCCGGCCGGCGGACCGGCCGGGGGCTGGCATCCCGATGAAAAGCTTTCCATGGCTGAAGCCATTGAGAACTATACCCTGGGCTCGGCCTACGCTGAATTCCAGGAAAAGGAAAAAGGTTCCATCGCTCCCGGAAAATGGGCCGATCTGGCGGTCATGGAAAAAAACCTCTTCGAAATTCCCAAAAAAGAAATTTTAACGGCCCCTGTGACCATGACCATTCTGGCCGGAAAAATAATTTATAAAAAATAAAAAATTTTTATTGCCCCTGCCATTCAGTTTTTTGACTGCCGCTACCAGGGTTTGACCAACCATAAAAGCAATTATTATCGGCACTAAACATATAATATTGTCACAAAAAAAAGAAATAAGTTGAAAATAATTCTTATTTGTATTATATATTTTGTATAAAAATTTTTTAAAAATTATTTTTATAGGTGTTGACAAGCCTAAATAATTAGGTATAATGTTGACGTTTTTCCTTCGGTGAAGAAAATAAGGATCTTTGAAAACTGAGTAGAGTGATGTTTTAGCCAGCATCAACAGACCCAAATTTTTTTTGTAACAAAGTTTCAAACTTTTCGTTTCGGTTTAAGGGGCTTCGGCCCTTTAAATAATTAACTGGAGAGTTTGATCCTGGCTCAGAGTGAACGCTGGCGGCGTGCCTAACACATGCAAGTCGAACGCGAAAGTCCCGCAAGGGATAAGTAGAGTGGCAGACGGGTGAGTAATGCATAGGTAATCTACCCTTGAGTGGGGGATAACTCCGGGAAACCGGTGCTAATCCCGCATAACGTCCTGATGCACAAGTATCTGGACCAAAGGGGGGGATCCTTCGGGACCTCTTGCTTGAGGATGAGCCTATGTCCTATTAGCTAGTTGGTGAGGTAATGGCCCACCAAGGCTATGATGGGTAGCCGAGCTGAGAGGCTGATCGGCCACACTGGAACTGAAACACGGTCCAGACTCCTACGGGAGGCAGCAGTGGGGAATTTTGCGCAATGGGCGAAAGCCTGACGCAGCGACGCCGCGTGAGGGATGAAGGTTCTCGGATCGTAAACCTCTGTCAGGAAGGATTAAAGGTATGGATGTTAATATCGTCCATACTTGACTTAACTTCCAAAGGAAGCCCCGGCTAACTACGTGCCAGCAGCCGCGGTAATACGTAGGGGGC
>JBAXOR010000130.1:0-4452 GCA_037133155.1 Chrysiogenales bacterium
AATAAAGTTTTTTCGTCGGGATTCAATTCCGGAGTGTGCAAAGCGGCGAGGGTCTATGCGGCCCTGGCGGAACTGGCCCAACACCCGGCTTTTTTGTGGAGGTTTTGTTTTTCCGGAAAGGATGGCCAGGGGAATATCGGGCCAGAGGGTTTTAAAAAAAATTGATTCTTCCTGCAGGGAGCGTAGGTCCGGGGCGTGTTCCGATTTTTCTATCAGCGGCATAATGACATAGCCCCTGCCGCCCCGGTCCAGTTCCCGGCGCAGCCGCTGGTAGAAATCTGGGCGGCCGGTGGCGGTGATGACGCTGGTGATGACCGGGTGGCGGCCTGGAAGAGCCTTTTTCAGGCTGGAAACAGCCAGGTCATTGTAAAGTGTCAGCAGCATGGTGCGGGGAATGGGTGTAGCTGTGGTCACCAGCAGGTCGGCAGACCGGCTTTTAAAAAATAGGGCGGCCCGTTGGGCTACACCGAAACGGTGCTGTTCGTCGATGACCACCAGGGACAAGTTTTTAAAAATTATATTTTCGTTGATCAGGGCATGGGTGCCGAAGACCAGGGAAATCTCACCCATAAGCAGGCGTTTTCGGATTTCCTTCCTGGCTTCAACCGGGCAGTCACCGGTCAGCAGGGCGATGTTGTCGGTGGCGAAAAACCCCCGGGCGTTCTGGTAATGCTGGGTGGCCAGAATGGCAGTCGGGGCCAGGAAAGCTCCCTGGTATCCGTTTTTTATGGCCAGGAGCAGGGACAGGAAAGCCACGATGGTTTTGCCGCTACCCACTTCTCCCTGCAGCAAACGCTGCATGGTTTGCGGCGCGCTCAGGTCATTGACGATCTCGCTGAAGGCGGTAATTTGTTCAGCGCTGAGAGTGAAGGGCAACCGGCGGTCGATGGCCAGGCGGATATCGTTGTTGAAACAATAGTGATGGATGCGGCGGCGGCCGCGAAAATAGTTGCGGATAAATTGCAATTCCAGTTGAAACAAAAGAAATTCGTTATAGATAAAGCGCGCTTTCATTTTTTCAATTATGGCCGCATCGAGAACTGTGGGCTGATGAATTGAACGCAGGGCATTGGCAAGGCCGGGAAAACCGTGCCGGCGCATGACCATTTCCGGCAATGGTTCCCACTCATCCTGCCAGGCGGCGAGTATTTCGGCAATGATCTTGCGCAGATTTCCCCCTTTCAGGGTCGCTAGCGGCTTGTAGCGGGGAACGATCTGTCCAGGCCGGTTTCCCGGGGCCAGTTGCGGATTGACCATCTGCCAGATACCGGCGCGGTTTTCGATCCGGCCGAAGGCGTAGATCTGTTTTTCACGGCTCAGGGACTGCAGCAGGTAGGGCGGGTTGAAAAAGACCAGGCTAACCGGCAGGGAAGCGATCTTTCCCCTGATCGTGAGCAGGGAAATTCTTTTTTTGAAGTTCCGGTTCAAACGGACGCGGTCGATATTAAAGACGTACAGCCTTTCCTCATCAGGAACTGGTTGTTCCGTTACCCGGGAAAAATCCAGGTAGGTTTCGGGGAAAAGCAGCAGCAAGTCGCCGGCATTGGTGATGCCGCGCCGGGCCAGGATGCGGCTGTAACTCGGACCAATGCCCTTGATCTGTTCAACCGGGGTATCCTGGGTTATGATCAATAGTAAAAATAAATGATTTTGTCAGTACTCTGCACTTTTTTCAAGCCGGGCAGCAGGGTGAACCAGTCGAAAATTGATTTCCTGGTCTTGGTATTGAACTGGGCCGCGCTGAACGCTTCATCGAGAATTTCAGGAGAATAACTGCTGCCGTTGATCACCAGTTCCCGGAAAATATAGCGCATGTGGTAATTGCTGCATTCGAATTTTCCATGAAAGCTGACGTCGACATCGCGTAGAAACTGGGGCACAGCGGCATATTTCTCTCCGCTGAGCTTGACCTTGACGGAGCCGCTGACCTGATCCTTGTCGCGCAGGCGCAGTTCGATAAAAGTGACTTCCGGGGCATATTTTTTTATATATAGCAGGTTCAGGTAGGAGTTTAATTCTGTTTCGCTGAAAGCTATTTTCTTCAGGAATAATGATGGTTGGCGGCGGTTGGCGATGCGGCTCAGGAATTGTTCGATTCTTTTGGCTTTTTCCAGGTTAAAATCAGACGCGGCGACTGTGGTGGTTAACAAAAAAAACAGGCAGATTAGAGCCTTATAGCAAATTCTAAAATTTATTAGTTTTTCAAAAAAAATTTTTAATTTGCTATCTAAGGCTCTTATCCCCCCTTTGCAGGGGACTTTGCAGCTCTGCTGGGCTATGGTTTTTATTTTCATTTGTCTGCAATAATAACGGTTCGGCCCCGGATTTGCAAGTGGCCGGCAAAATAGAGTCGGATGGCACACGGATATAGATCGTGTTCCTGGCGCAGTATTCTTTGGCTGAGCACCTCTTCATTGTCATCGGCCAAGACCCGGACCGCTTTCTGGGCGATGATCGGCCCACTGTCAAGGCCCGAATCTACAAAGTGGACGGTGCAGCCGCTGATTTTTGCTCCTTGGCGAAGGGCTTGCTTCTGGGCATGGAGACCGGGGAATGAAGGCAGCAGGGACGGATGGATGTTCAGGATGCGCCCGGGAAATTTTTCCAGCAGTTCCGGTCCGATCAGGCGCATATAGCCGGCCAGGCAAATCAGTTCAATCCCTTCCCTTTGCAATATGTCGCAAATTTCCCGCTCCTGGGAGTTTTTGTCCATGAATTTCCCCAGCGGCAGACAATGGCTGGGAATGTTAAAGGCAGAAGCTTTGCGCAAACCCGGAGCGTTCTCCTGGTCGCTGATGACCAGACGAATTGAAAAATTGGCGTTTGTCTTTTGGGAAGCCCGAAAAATGGCTTCCATATTGCTGCCTCTGCCTGATAGAAGGACAGCCACCCTCCCTTTGTTCATGGTTGAATGTTCATGGATGGTATTTGATGTCTCATAGTGACAGATGATTTAAGTTTCCCCAAGGGGGATAGTCACACTAAATGGTTTCAGCGAATTACAGAACTTGCTGAAACCATAGTGTGACTATGCCGAAGGGGGGACTCGAACCCCCGCAGGCTTGCGCCCACCAGTACCTGAAACTGGCGTGTCTACCAATTCCACCACTTCGGCATGTAGTTTATCTTATAAGTTAAAATCGATATTTTGTCAAGCCGCCCGGAACAATTTTTGAATCCCGGGATTTACTTCCGGCTCCTGTTGTTGTAAAATGAATATTTGTAAAAATCATACCTGCTTCTATTCTGGAGAACTGAATTTGACACGCAAAAAAAACTTGCTCGCGGCCCTGACGATATTATGCTGTTTTTCCGGCCAGCTCCTTTGTGGAATTGTTGTGGATGACACCGTTCCTGAAAAGGCAGCCGAGACAACCCCGACTGTTGCCGAAAAGAAGGAAACTTTTGTTTCCAGGTTTTTAAAGGATGAAGGGGAGATATGGGCAGCACCTTTCAACCTTGACTTGAAGGCTTCATTGCTCTTTGGCGCAGTTCTTGTAGGAACCGGAATTTTAATCGCCAACGATGAAGCAATTTACGAAAACTTCAAGACTTACCAAAGACAGAACTCCTGGGTGGACAAGGTCAGTCCAAAGGTTACCATGCTGGGCGATTGGGGAATCGACTGCGGCATCGCCGGGTTGTTTTTACTCAGCGGCGTTATGTTCAAGGATAAAAAAGCCAGGGACACGGGACTGATGGCCTTGGAAACATTGCTGCACACCGGTCTTTTGGTGCAGGTTTTTAAGCACCTGGCCGGGCGTCAGCGTCCTGATGTGGAGGGGGGACAGGATTATTGGTTCGGTCCGGGGGCTATTTTTAATAGATATAGTGAAGGCTATTTTTCCCGCTATGATTCTTTTCCTTCCGGGCATACCATTTCGGTTTGGGGACTGGCCACGGTGATCGCCGAAAATTACAAAAACCGCTTCTGGGTGCCGCTTACCTGCTATGGCCTCGCAACCGCGGTCGGCCTTTCGCGCCTGACCGAAGATGCACACTGGTTTTCCGATGTTTTTGTAGGCGCGGTGTTGGGCTACGCCATCGGTAAAATGGTGGTTCGCAACCAGAACCGGCGCCTGCAGTTTGCGCCTGCCGTTTCGCCGGGAGGGATGGGGCTGTCTGTGAGTTACCAGATCAAATAGTCAGGTGATTAATAGTGCATTTTAAAATGAAATACCGCAGTGCCTCCATCCTTTTTTGTATAATGCTGCTCCTTTTGTCGTGCTCGGCGCTCAACGGCCAGGAAAAGGTCGCGGAGATTCTCATCGCCAAAGGGGCCGACGTCAATGCGCGTAATGTTAAAAAGCGCACGCCGTTGCACAACGCCGCGGGAATGGGCCATAAGGCGGTGGTCAAGTCATTGCTGACCAAGGGGGCCGAGGTCAACGCGCAGGATGACTCGGGGTTGACGCCCCTGCATACGGCGGCGCTCGATGGCTGGCGGGAGAT
>JBAXOR010000131.1:0-4358 GCA_037133155.1 Chrysiogenales bacterium
AAACCCGGAGAGCAAACTGAACATCCTGGGCTTCCGCCTGGCTTTGAGCGGCGATAGCCAGCAAATCGACGCCATGCTTGAAAAAACAGTTTCAGCCAAACCAGCGCCAGCCGAGATCAAGCCAACACCGACCCAAATCGGTACTCAGCAGGCTAAATACAGCGAGCCTTTCCTGCAAAAAATCGCCGGCAAAGCCGACAAAATCCATCAAAACGACAAAGGCTTCTGGGAAGCTGTATTTTTAAAAAATATCACCATGATCTACATACCGGAAAGGGAATTCACCATCGGTTCTCCGGACCGGGAAGGCGACGCTGACGAACATCCGGCCCACAAGGTTTTTGTTTCGGGTTATTGGATTGGCAAAACCGAGGTTACATTCGCCCAATTTGACGCTTTTTGCCTGGAGACGGGCTTGGAAAAACCGGAAGACGAAGGTTGGGGCCGGGGTGAGCGGCCGGTGATTTACGTCTCCTGGAAAGAAGCCACTGATTTTTGCGCCTGGTTGAAGAAAAAGACCGGCTTTGCCTTTCGCTTGCCGACCGAGGCCGAATGGGAAAAAGCGGCCCGCGACCGCTTCCCCTGGGGCAATACTCCGCCCGATGCTCAGCTGGCCAATTTCAACAAGGAAATCATGAAAACCGACACGGTGGGATCTTATCCGGAAGGAGCTTCGCCGTACGGTGTACTGGATATGGCCGGAAACGTCTGGGAATGGCTGGCCGACTGGTATGACGCCGACTATTATAATAATTCTCCAGACGATAATCCGGGTGGCCCGGAAGAAGGATCGGAACGGGCCGTGCGCGGCGGTTCCTGGGCCAACAAAGCCGAATTGATCCGCGCGGCCAATCGCAGCCAGGAAAACCCGGAGAGCAAACTGAACATCCTGGGCTTCCGCCTGGCTTTGAGCGGCGATTGAACTAAAATTAAAACAGTGAGTGAAGCGGAGTGAAATTGTCATGAATGTTCAATGTCCCAATTGCGGCCATGTCCAGGAATTCGATCCCGGTTACAAAATCTGTCTGAATTGCGGCGCAGCAGTGGATGAGAGCTATTCCCACATTTTAAAAAACCCAAGAAAGGGCCGGGGCATGCAAGGTATTTCCATAATCGCTTTTCTGCTGTTTTTTTTTATTTTTCTTTTTTGGTCCAAATACGCCGGTGGCCATGGCATGGCCATCAGCGCCTTGATTTACATTTGGGGGTTTTACAAGACGTATTTGAATAAAAGAGGTACAAGCGAAACCGATGGCCATTAGGGAAAATATAGAACTAATCAGGCAAAATATAGAAAAAGTCTGCCAGCGCGCAAAAAGAGACCCACATCAGGTTCAGGTTGTGGCCGTGTGCAAAGATCAGAGCGCAAAAAAAATCAAACAGGTTTACGAACTGGGCATCCGGCTGTTAGGCGAAAACAAAACCCAGGAAGCCGAAATCCACATGCAGCAAATCGTTGGCGCCGATATTACCTGGCACTTCATTGGCAAATTGCAAAAAAATAAAATCAACAAATTGCTTACCATCTTTCATCTCATCGAATCGGTGGACGGGGTTAAATCCCTGGAGCATATCCACAAAAGGGTCGATGAGCCGGTCGAATTGTTCATTGAAATCAATATTGGCGAAGAGAAAAACAAATCGGGGTTTACAATTGAAGGCTTGAAAAAAGCACTGCCCTATATTTCCAAACTGAACAAAGTTATTGTTTCAGGCCTGATGGCCATTCCACCCTATTTTGAGGATCCGGAAAAAGTCAGGCCCTATTTTTCGCAGTTGCGCGAACTGAAAAATACGATCAACCAGATGGCCATAGCCAATTTAAAAATTTCACACCTCTCCATGGGCATGAGCCACGATTACGAAGTGGCTATTGAAGAAGGCGCCACCATTATCCGCATCGGAACGGCGCTGTTCGGCAGGCGCGACAGATGAAAACCGGCGCCCGGGCAAGTGTTGGCAAGGAGGATTTATGAAATTAACACCGCAAGAAATATTAAACCAGGTTTTTTCTACAAAAATCAAGGGCTACAATCCCGAGGAAGTCAAAAGTTTTCTGCAACAGATCGTTGAAACCATGGAAAGCGAAATCCAGGAAAAAGAAGGCTTGAAGATAAAAATGGACAAGCTGCGTGAAAACCTGGCCAAGATCGAAAAAAAAGAAGAACTATTGCGCGACACCCTGATCGCTGCCCAGAAATTTTCCAGTGAAATTAAAATCAACTCCCATAAAGAAGCCGAGTTGATCATCAAAGACGCCGAGATGAAATCCGAGGAAATAGTCAAACATGCTTTCAGCCGGCAAATGGCCATCAAAGAGGAAATAAAAAGCCTCCAATTCAAAAGAAAAGAGATTGAAAACGATATTATTCACCTGCTGAATTCGTTGAAGGAATTGATTGAAACCTACCACAAACAGGACGAGGAATTCGACAAGATTGAGTATATGGGCAAGTGAGAAACAAAAAGACCCCGGTACACGGTTTAAGGTATACGGCATACGGTAGAAAGAAATCAAGCAAAGAGGATTTTTCCGGCTTTCGCCGTAAACCGTCAACCGTAAACCTTACACCGAGAGCAGGATTTACAAAGAAATTACTTTCAATTGCCGCCCATACCTGATACAATATTATTGACAGAGAATCTAGGAGGATGTAATGGCTGAAAGCACCAACAAACTGACCGCTTTGAATAATGCCGTATCGCAAATCGAAAAGCAATTTGGCAAGGGTTCGATCATGAAATTGGGAGGAAAAGAAGTGTTGCAGATTCCGTCTATTTCCTCCGGCTGTATCGCTCTGGATATTATTACCGGGATTGGCGGCTATCCGCGCGGCCGGGTCATGGAAATTTACGGTCCCGAGGCCGCCGGGAAAACCACGCTGGCCCTGCATGCCATAGCGGAGGCGCAAAAAGCCGGCGGCTACGCTGCGTTTATTGACGCCGAACACGCCCTCGATCCTCTATATGCCCAGAAACTGGGCGTTAATATTGACGAACTGTACATTTCTCAACCCGATTACGGCGAACAGGCATTGGAAATAGCCGAAATCCTGGTCCGTTCGGGTGGAGTGGACATTATCGTCATTGACAGCGTAGCCGCCCTGGTCCCCAAGGCCGAGTTGGAAGGAGACATGGGTGACAGCCACATGGGCCTGCAGGCCAGGTTGATGAGCCAGGCGTTGAGGAAACTGACCGCCATTGTCGCCCGCTCAAAAACCACTTTCGTTTTTCTCAACCAACTACGGGAAAAAATCGGTATGTTTGTCGGTAATCCCGAAGTTACCACCGGTGGCCGGGCCTTGAAATTTTACAGTTCTCTGCGTATTGAAGTTAAAAGAACCATGGCCATCAAGGAAGGCACCGATATTGTCGGCGCCCGTATACGCATAAAAATAGTCAAGAACAAAATGGCCCCGCCTTTCAAGGAAGTGGAAGTGGACCTCTATTATGGCAAGGGCTTTTCCAAAGAAAGCGATATCATTGAACTGGGAGTTCTTCATGAAATAATCAACAAGACCGGGGCCTGGTATTCCTACAATGACAACCGTTTAGGCCAGGGCAAGGAAGCGGTGCGCAAACTTTTTGAGGAAAACCGGACCCTGTTCGAGGAAATCAAAGCCAAAATCATTGAAAAGACAGCTTCGCCAATCAAGGAAAAGGATCCGAGTTGAAAAAATTCAAGTTCTCTTTACTTTACATCCTGGCATTGCTGGTAACCTCTCCTTTTCATATTCAGATCAAAAATCTGCTGGTCAGCATCAAGGGCTTTAATTTTATCAATTATGCCCTGCTGGGAATACTGGTGGCTTTTTTCGCTCTGGGCTTTTTCAAGGCATTCAGGAACGGCAAAACGCTGGAAATTACCGCCATTCTCCTGGCGGCAGCGATTGTTTTTTATTTTCTTTTCCAGAGAAGAATATTTCTGAACAAGGTCTTTTTCTCAAATTTTCTGCATATCGCCGAATTTTTTATCCTGGGTGTGCTGCTGAGCAAAGAAAACAAAAAAGCTTCGTCACCCATCCCCTTTATCATCTTGTTCAGTTCCGCCTTCGCTTTAGAGCTGATCCAATTTTTTTTCCACAATCAGGTGGTTGACAGCAACGACATCTGGACAAATTCAATCTCAGGCTTGGTCGGGCTGGTGGCGGGATTTTTTTAAAGCCGCTGCCCCCTGCGGGGACATACTTTCACTATGATTTCAACAACTTAAAGACTGGTTGAAATCATCTAGTGAAAGTATACTATCACTCGATGTTTTCAGCGGCTACCTCCTATGTTGGCTGAAAACATAGTGATAGTAGACAAACCTATTCGCCTAAGTAGGCGAATGGTTTGTGCTGCTTCGGGCCACCCCC
>JBAXOR010000132.1:0-4350 GCA_037133155.1 Chrysiogenales bacterium
TTTTGATCAGCGAACCGACGCCGGCCCAATGGTGCGAGCGCATCGGCCGGGCGGTGATCAGTGCCGTCGCCTGCTGGAAAATCGGGTTTTGCAAAACACCCAAATCATCGATGCTGATGTTGGCTTCCTTGACGCCGGCCTCGATGATCCGCTGCTTGATGGAGTTTTCGACCTCGACGGTCGTGCGCAGGTAGGGCCAGCGGTTGTTTTTGATACCGACGATGTCGTCGGGCTTGATGATCATTTTCCAGGCGCTCTGCGGGTCAGCAGCCCCGGTCAGGGCCTTGATACCCGTATCGAGCATTTCCTGCACCAGCGCAAACCTGGGATTGCCGCTTTCATCCAGAACGTTGGGGTCGCGCACCAGGACGACCCGGCTCTTGGCAATCTTGGGGGAAGTAATCTTCTCCTGCCCGGAAAACAGCAGCGTTGTGCCGAAGGCGGCGGCCGAAGCGCTTTTGATGAACTGCCGCCTGCTGAATAATTTCCTGGGTTTCATTTTTCCCTCCTATTCATTTTTTGATTTTGGAGAAAACAGCCTGGATGGTCGGAGCATCCGGGGCGTTTAAAACAATACTGACCAAATCTTCCCGGCACTGCAGGCCCGTCCAGCGGCCGTCTTTGGTCAAATACATTCCATCCACGGCTCCAGCCAATATTTTTTTTCTGAATTCCCCACTGGCCGCTTCGGCCCTGGCGGCATCTGGATAACGAACCAGCAGCAAGAAAAAAATGGCGCCTGCCTGCCGGTATTTGCCTAGTGCGGCCGGCGTATCGTTGTCGATATTCAAAACATTCTCATTGGAGACAAAGCAGAAACTGTTCAGCCAGATGTAGTGGTGAAAATAATGGACGGTCTCAAGGAGCAGGTTTTCCACCGGGAGCAGCGCGATGATCGGCGGCAATAAGCCCTCGCTAGGAATCGCGCCAGCTATGGTTTGGCCCAACTTGAAAACGACATCTTTTTTTTCCGTTGTTTCGGGATAGGCAAGGATCGAGACATAATAGCGGTCTTTCCAGAAAGTCAGCAGCCCGGCTGCATACTCGCAACCCTGGCCGAAGCGATTGTCGATCGTTTCGCGTGAATGGGCGAAGACGCCGAAGGCATCCGGGGCGGAGCCCATATCAAAGATATCGACTTCAATCTCGCTGCCGGCGGCATCCTTGTATTTCAGCGCCAGCGCGTTCTTGAAGTTGTAAGACAGGTAAAGCTCGGCGCCGCCGTCGATGTACGTCGACAGATTCCCGGGGGTGTAGCGATCGGCTGGAGCAGTTTTTTTCCAACCTCCGATTGCATCCGGCAATTTTTGGTAAAGTTCGTTGATGTTTTCCGTCATGGCGTTTATCCTTGTCAAACTGATGAATGGAATTAAAAAAATGAATCCGGCGACAAGCTGGCGGCTTTTGGTCATTGACACGGTAATTTCTCCTGCAACAGTTACTATGGTAGCAGAATAAAAAAATAAATTCAAAAACAAGGGAAAAAATCACATGCCCATATTGAAAAAAAATTTATTTTTTCTTAAAATAGAATTGCCAATTCATTTGAACCTGAATTCCGCTGCAAGGGATTTATTTGGGAGGAAGCAATGAAAAAAATCAATGGGTGGGGTACGCTTTGCTTGATGTTGCTGACGTTTTTCGTTTTTGGCCAAAACGTTGAAAAAAAAGAAATACCTTTATCAGCAGGCGAAAAGATGGACAAACTGTTCGATTTTTGGAACCGGCTGGACCAACCAGGTTTTGCCGTGGTCGTGGTGAAGGACGGCCGGGAGGTTTATCAGAAAGTGTACGGCCTGGCCTGTCAAGAGCACATGGTCGCCATTACCCCGAAAACAGTATTCAATATCGCCACCGCGGCGCAGCCTTTTGTCGGTATGGCCGTCGCCATGCTGGAGAAACAGGGCATGCTGTCGCTGGAAGATGATGTGCGCAAATACATCCCGGAAATCCCCGTTTTCGCGATCCCGGTCAGGGTGCGCCACCTGCTCTATCAAACCAGCGGACTGCGCGACTGGCTTTCCGTGCTCCAGCTTGGCGGCCGGGACAAGGATGAAGTCACATTCGCCCAGGTACTGAAAATTGTCAAAGCCCAGAAGGAGCTTTCGTTTCCCCCAGGCGATCGCTTCCAGAACTCCCATACCAATTACGACCTGCTGGCGGAAACGATCACGCGCGTCACCGGCCGGCCTTTCTCCGACTGGGCCTGGGAAAACATCTTCAAACCCCTGAAAATGACCAGGACCCAGTTTCGCGACAACTACCGCACGATCTTTGACGACCAGGCCTTCACCTATAACTTCACCCGCCGGGAATATTTGCAGGGCATAGATAATTTGTCCCTAGCCGGATCGCATTCGCTTTTCGCATCGGTAGCCGACCTTGGCAAGTGGCTGCTCAACCTGGAGACCGTCCAAGTAGGCGGCAAAGACATCTTCGCCAAGATGTTCACGTCAGGGCGGCTGAACAGCGGCCAGAGTACGGGCTTCGGTTATGGCGTAAAGGTTGATCCCCGGCCGGGGCGCTGGCAGGTATCGCAAACCGGGACGTGGGCAGGTTCCGGGGCGGCAGTGGTTTATTTTCCCGACCAGAAATTCGGTTTTTTCGTTCTCGCCAACTGGGACTACACCCCGGTAGAGGGATTCATCCAGGATATTATCGATATCTACCTTCCAGCCGCAGCCAAGTCAGTCAAAAAGAGTTCGCCGGCCGCCGCGAAAAAAGCGGTCAAGGTCAGCCTTGAAAATCTCGACTCCTACATTGGCGATTACCGACTGGCGCCAGGCCAGGTCTTTACGATCAGCCGAACGGGCAATCAGATAGTCTTCGGTTTCCCCGGAGGGAAATTCCCGCTGACCCCCCTTTCGGAAAATGAATTTCTGTTGACCATCGCCGATGCCCGGCTCACCTTTCAAAAAAACAAGGAAGGAAAAGTTCAGCAATTTGTCTGGAAACAGGGCGGGGACGAGCAGGTAGCCCCTAAGATCGTGCTGGTGAAACCGGCCCCAGCGGAATTGGAGGAGTTTGCCGGCTCCTATTTCAATGCCGAACTGAACCTCACCTATGCGTTGGCGCTGCGCGGTGACGCACTGATCGCCAATGCCCCGGAACAAAACGAAATCCGGCTGACCCCGGACGAAAAAGATCGTTTTACCACCGGTTGGCGCGCTTTTCCGATGATACTATTTCAGCGGGACGGACAAAACCGATTGACCGGTTTCACCATTGACAGCGAACCTGTCCACGATCTGGTTTTCAAAAAGGATTAACGAAGGCTTTTCCCCCGGCCTGATGGGTTTTTCTTGAAAACTTACAGCGAACTGCCATTAACCGGGATCAAGGGGGCTCACTGTTTTTCGCCCGGCTCCACGTCGCCTTTCCTGATACGTTCGACAGCGCCGGCAGGAAGCGCTGCGGCCGCCGTTGCCGTTGTTTTCCGGATCGCGCCCCAGGTGCCGCGGATAACGCTGTCGGCAGTTTGGTAACGTTTGCAGGTCCCGCTCATCGTATCGTTGTCGGAAAAACTTCCCGAATATTCATAGTTTACCGCAGGAAAAACAAGGGTGAATGCAACCGTGGCGCCGGTCAATGTGTAAGCGCCGCTGCCGCCATCGCTGTCGATCACGGAGCCCGCGGCATATGCCCCGCTGAATGTAGCGGTGACTTCGAAAGAACTGCCGTCGTCATAGAGCTCTCTCAGCAGCCAGGTGCCCCGGATGTTTTTTCCCGCCGTGGCGCTGGCGCTGAGCTTGTGGGCGGCAGACATGGTGATGGTGCCGCTGCTTTCGACCGTTACGCCGTCCAGGGTCACCACCAGGTCGAAAAACCCGTCTTCAATCGCGTAACTGTAATTGACCAGGGAACCCTGGCCATAATTGAAGGTGCCCGCCGTGGGCGTTCCGCTTATCCCGTCAGTCACGGTAACGGTCAGGGCGTATTCAAAATGGTCATCGGCATAGGCCTGCAGCGTATGGACGCCGGAAATGGTCAGCGTCCCGCTGGCCGCGATCGCCGCGCCATCGAGCAGTACCGTCAGTTTGGAATAGCCTTCCTTCAAGGTGAAACTGTATTGCAGGGGATTGGTCATGTCCAGGTTGTAAACGCCCGCTTCCGGAATGCCGGATACGCCTTCGGAAACCAATACAGTCAGCGTGGCGGTCACGATATCCGCCTTCTTGCAAGCGTCAAACGAAAAAACAGCCGCCAGCAGAACCGCGTCCAAGATCAGAAGTGTTTTTCTTTTCATTTTATCCTCTCTTGTAACTACAGGTTTATCCCCAGGCCCAGGTGCAGATGAAAACCGCCCAGATTGCTGCGCACATCGTCAATTTTCTTGGACGCATACATGTA
>JBAXOR010000133.1:0-4327 GCA_037133155.1 Chrysiogenales bacterium
CATTTTTTCCTCCCCAATTTAGATTTATATTAATCTTTCTGGTAACCGGAAATTATTAATTATACGATGATTTTTAAAAAACAGCCGAAAATTTCAGAAGCTTTCATACCCCAAGCCCAGCCATTCGTTCCCAGCGCTTCTTTTTCCCCTGAGCCTGCTTCTGCTTGTCCGTTTTGGCCTGCGCACAGACATTTGGGGACGGTTCTTTGATATATTGAATTGCTTTCAAGTTATTTTCTTTTTTCGTCTCTTGCTGTGCCAATATAAACTCCCCAATGATCCCAATTGAATATCAGAAAATATCGGTATTTCGGCGATCTCCGAGTATTTCAATCCACAATGTTCACGGATATCCACCAACAATTCTCCCCGCAGTTTCTTGTCGTGCCAGGTCGTCAAGTCCAAACATTCAACTTTTTTGCCAATCATTTTTTCAAATTCATATATGACTTTGGCCAACGGCTCAAAGTAACGATCATCTTTTCGCTTCCGCCGCACTGCGTCAGGACGGCTCCGGCGTTCGCAGCGATTACTAATTTTTGCCAGGAATCCATCGCCTCCCAATATCTCGCCAAATTGGCTCCTTTTTATTCCAAGAGTTTTGTTGAAATGAAATGCGTCCATTTGCCGAATGAACCCCTCCCTATCCGTGAACAAATCAAGGACAAATCCCTTATCTATAAAACTGTCCCAGTTCCCGGAAAGCAGTTCTCCCGCGCTGGACCATAAATATCGGCCGTAATACTGAACGAGCCCCGCCCGTACCGGATTAAAAAGTGTATACATGATTGAACTGATCAGATAGGCATCGTTCTCGATCAAAATGGATTTGAATCGATCCTGAAAAATTGAGCCTCGCCCCGGGTTTCTTTTCCGATAAGCAATGGCAAATTGGCTGTTGATGCGCTTCATCATGGCGGATAAACAACCCGAACTGTTTTCCAGGACCA
Source organism: Chrysiogenales bacterium (assembly GCA_037133155.1). Classification (GTDB taxonomy): domain Bacteria; phylum Acidobacteriota; class Aminicenantia; order UBA2199; family UBA2199; genus UBA2199. The sequence goes on from JBAXOR010000133.1 coordinate 951, forward strand.
GGTGGTAATGAGTATCCAGAATACAATAGGCCAATATGCGGATTTTCAATTGTTTGGCCTTGTCAGCCAAAATTCCTAAAAAAATCTCTTTCAGGAATTTATCTCGAAACAATGGTCGACCATCATGCCCCCTGCTCATGACATGATGAAAAGCCCCGGGCCAGGTGATCCTTGAAATTCTCATACCTTATTATAGCGTAATCATTTCAATATATCAAAGAACCGTCCCCATAATGTACTAAAAATCAAAACACTTTTTTTTTATTTTTATTTATTTAAGTATATAATTGTAAAAAAAGGAGGTAATACCATGGTCAACATCATCATTCAACTGATCAGCGGCGCTGTCGGCGGCAACGGTGCCGGCGCCTTGCTGAAAAAACTTTCCCTGGGCACCATCGGCAATTCCATTGTCGGCATCCTGGGCGGCGGCCTGGGTGGCCAATTGATGGGCTTGCTGGGGATGGGAACGGCGACCGGGGGCGGCTTGGATCTGAACAGCATCATCTCCAGCGTGGTCAGCGGCGGCGTGGGCGGCGGCGCTTTGATGGGCATCATCGGCGCCATCAAAAAGGTCATCAGCAAATAAGCATCCTGCTGAAAAACTGATTTAGCGAAAATTCGCTCAATTTCGATTGTCTGAGTGGAGGATCAGTCAAACGACTTTCCACTTCGACTTTTTATTAAGTAGGAGAACAGCCATGTTTTGGAAAGGAAGAAGGCAAAGTGAAAACATAGAAGACCGCCGCGGTGTGACGGGACGTAAAGTCGCCTTGGGTGGCGGCCTTGGCGCTTTGGCCGTGACCATCATCATCCTGCTGCTGGGCGGCAACCCCGAAGAGGTCATGCAGAACCTGCAGACAACGCAGACAGCGGGCCAGGAGCAGGCGCAGGCCCTGACAGCCGAGGAAAAGGAAATGGGAGAATTTGTCGGCGTGATCCTGGCCGACAGCGAAGATGTCTGGAAGGAGGTTTTCCAGCAGGAAGGGACCGAATACCGTGAGCCCAAACTGGTTTTGTTCACCAACGCCACCGATTCGGCCTGCGGCTTCACCCAGTCAGCCACCGGCCCTTTTTACTGCCCGGGGGACGAAAAGGTATATATCGACTTGAGTTTCTTTCGGGAGATGCAACAGCGGCTGGGGGCGCGCGGCGATTTTGCCTGGGCCTACGTCATCGCCCACGAAATCGGCCACCATGTGCAGAACCAGCTTGGAATCATGGAACAGGTGCTTGAAAAGCAGCAGGGCTTGAGCCAGCAGGAAGCCAACCGCCTGATGGTGCGTCTGGAGCTGCAGGCCGATTTCCTGGCCGGGGTCTGGGCCCACCACGCCCAACGCATGAAAAACCTGCTGGAAGAGGGCGACATCGAGGAAGGACTTAACGCCGCCGCCGCGGTAGGCGACGACCGCATCATGAAACGCGAGCAGGGCTATGTCGTCCCCGACGCCTTCACCCACGGCACGTCGGCGCAGCGGGTGCGCTGGTTCACCCTGGGCTACAAAACCGGGGACCTGCACCAGGGCGACACCTTAGCCGCCAATGAACTCTAGCTAAGCGTAATCATTTCAATATAGCAAATAACCGTTCCCATAATGGAGCTTGCCGCCTTCATTGGGAAATGCGTGTTCCCAACAGGTCATTCAGGCTCATATATAAGTGTCATTTCGGGGGTATCGGACGGCCAGAAAAAAGCGCCCTCATTCCCGCCGCTGATTCTATTGCCATTGGTCTTAATAACACAGCCCGGCACTTTTATTTCTATTGACTCGGGCAAATAATCCCTTACTAAATAAAGGGCGCCGGATTTATAGTCCAGAATAAAGCTTATTGTTCCGTCCTCATTTTTCTTGAAGTTCCCGCTGAAAGAACAACCCGGGGGGTCGCTCCAGCTAAAACTTATTTTATAAAGCTGCCAACTGTAACTGTTACTTGAATTATCAACCTTATCGGTGGAGACTATGTGCAGGCCGTCCTTTTTCAGAGCATCAATAAATTTTTCGAATACATACCGATTCTCAAATTTAAAAATCCTGCCCTCGCCCTTTCCTTTGTCAGGATAGTACCTTAATAGCACTGTGTGATCATAAGCAAAAGCCGGGGTAATTGAATTCAGTAAAAGCGCAAGAAAAAAAGCAACCACTAATTTCTTTGCTAAAAAACTTTTTATGCTACTCATATTTTTTTCACCTCTCTTACTTTATCCGAAATTAGATGAAAAGATGCTATCACTATGCCGAGCCCCGCGAGATATTCAATGGTGATGGTCATGATGGAATTTTAAAGGTAATATATTTAAATTGCAATAGATTATATGCGCCCATAATACAATTTTCGTCTCGGCGCCCATGAGCCATGGCGATCGTGCCCTTATTTGGGGTATTTGGGGATTGTACTTGCCTTTGTTGCTTCCGGGTGCAGGACTTTGGGATAAATAGATCGCGGCAGCACAAATTTCACTCCGACCTTGGTTGCTCTCACTATAATCGCACTTTTGCATTTTTCCCCTGTCCCATCACCTCTTACATATAGCCCATAGCCCCTTGCCTCTGACCTATCACCCATGACCCATCACCTCCTCATACTGCCTACTGTCTACTAACCACTAACTGCTGTCGGGAAATATCACGATATTGGTATCGATCAGGTCATCAAGATAATTTTTCACTGAAATATCTTTAAAGCCTTCACTACGCAGCAGCTTGTCATATAGTATTCCTATGCTGTCCACCCAGCCGATCGCGTTCTGCAACACCGCTATGGCTTCGGGATTGGTGACCGATTTTATGTGCAGGTGTATGAGACCCGCAATGTAAGCAATGTTGTTTTTTATGCGGTGGTGGACTTCCTTGAGCAGAATTTCTTTTTCCGCTAATTACCGCTTCACATCGTCCTCCGCCCGCTTGCGCTCGCTGATGTCCTGGAAGGTGCCAATGACACCCTTGAGAACGCCGGCCTTGGAGAGGAGCGGCACAGCATTGACATTGATCCAAGAGACAAAACCGTCCGGGCGCTTGGCGCCCATTACGACATTCTTCACAGGACGTTTTTCCCTTAGCGCACGCGGGCCGGCCATCTCATCCGGAGGCATTGGTGTCCCGTCAATGCGCTGGATCTCCCAATCCGGGCTATTGTATTGGCGACTTTCAATCTGCGAATGCGTGAGCCCCAGAATGTATTCGGCTGCAGAATTTGCCTGGACGATTTGACCATCCGGAGCAATCAAAACCACACCCTCGCTGATCGTATCGAACAACGTACGATACCGCTCCTCGCTCTCGTGCAATGCCGCGAGCGTAGCCTCCTTTTGGGACTCCGATTGCTTGCGCCTGGTGATGTCAATGTTGATCTCCGCGAACAGCCATTCGCCATTCTCG
>JBAXOR010000134.1:0-4326 GCA_037133155.1 Chrysiogenales bacterium
AAAACTGGTAGACTTCCGGATGGGAAAAATGCAGTTCTCCAACCTGCTGGCGGATGGCGTTGGAAGAAATGCTGAACTCGCCCCGGTCACTGCGGTATAAGAATTGCACATTGACCTGGTCCAAACTCACCAGCAGCGAAAGCAAAGTTTCTTCCAAATTACCCAGGGGCGGGCAATCCAGATGGCTTCTCTGTAAACTGGCCTTGATTTCGGTGCCGCGGCCCACAGCACTGCTGATGTTGAAATCGCCACGGCAGATTTGGGCTGTGGCTTTCAGCAGGGGAATCCCCAATCCGACTTTCTTGAAGCATTTGGTAGTGAAAAAAGGATCCTGGACTTTTTCCAGGGTCTGATCGTCCATGCCCCGGCCGTCGTCGGCCACCTCCATGGTCAGGGTGTCCTGGTTTTCAGATTCCACGATGTTCACCTGGATATTCCCGGCGCCTGCGGCCACTGAATTTTGCACCAGGTCGATCAGATGGAAACAGATATCTTCAACCATGAGCCATTGAATAGTTGACGCTGAAGGCGCCGTTGCGGGCGGCTTCGATGATGGCGGGTAAAGAAGCGTCAGCGGCTTCAAAAATGGTGTGGGCCCGGCCGATATCCTTCAGATAATGAGCGTCGGAATTGCTGATCAAAGGGAAGCGCGCCAGATCGGGATACGTTTTCAACACCGCCTCCGACCTGGCCGCGTAAGATATTTCCAGAACCGATCCCTCAAGTTCGCTGGGTACCAGCCCAAGGTTGACCAGCAGGCCGAAAGGAGCGCTCTCGATATGGGCGGGAATGGCGAATCCCTGATGGCGTTGCACCAGTTCGAGCAATTCCGGAATGGAAGCATCCAGGGCGTTCAGTAAAAGCTTTTCTTCGTGGCGGATAATGTTATCCTGCTCATCGACTACCACCTGGTCTCCGAAAAAATCGGGATCGTTTTTAACATCGGGCAGCAATGCGTAAATGCGGTCGTTGAAACGTTCGGCATGGAGGCGGTTTTGAAACAGGCACAGCACATGAACATCTTCGCGAGTCTGGGCTTCCATGCCGAAAAAAACCTGCACTCCGTTTTTTTTTCCTATTTCGGCAGCGCTGAAACAGTTTGCAATACTGTTGTGATCAGTGACGGCGATCACATCCAGACTCAGTTCCCGGGCGCGGCGAATGATGGCGGCAGGGGACATTTCCAGAGAAGCGCAAGGGGAAAGGGTGGAATGAATATGGAAATCTGTTACTATTTTCATTGCTGTCGGTATCTTAAGAAAATCGCCGCACCTTGTCAATCATTGCCAGGGATGATGGCAATCAATAAACCAGTTCGATGTGGGTTTGTACGCCCAGCCAGCGCTGGTCCAAGGAATTTACATTGGCAAAATATGGGCAGTAAGAACGCTCACTTTTTATTTTGATGTGATACAAATAGCGTTCGTCGAGGCATAGGCCGGGAATATTGCTAAAGGTGGTTTCACGGATGCCGGCGGCGGCGATGAATATTTTCTGGATTTTATGTTCAATCTGGAAACGGATATGGTTGGCCAGCGGAATGTTTTTTAACTGGACAAGAAAAGTTTTGACCGCCCGTGGCGCCAGGAGAAACAGTTCCAGCTCCTGGTCGGAATAGGTCCAGAATAGTTCGCCCTCGATGGGATTGTAATTGTCATTGAGAAAAAACAGGCTGTACTTGTCGGCGATGTGTTTGTTAAAGGCGTGCGGATTGGTGTTGCTGGGCAGCGTGGAAAATTGCGTTTTTTCGGGGGGGAAAAATTTTATTGGAAAGGATATCCCTGGATAGCGGGGATATGCCGAATGGTACATGCTGTCCATGTACACCGGTGCTAGAAAAACCATGGCGGCAAAAACCGGTAACAATGAAAACTTGAAAGTCCGTTCGCGGTAGCCCAGGAAAAAAAACATGGGGAAAATATTCAAAAAATATCGGTTGCCCAGGGAACCACCGCCGCCAAAATAATTGTCGGGGGTAACCAGGATATAAAACAAAGTCGCTGCGCAGATGGCTGCCAGCAAGAACCAGTCCTGCGCTTTTTTTTTCTGGAAAAAGAAAAGCAAAAACAAGAACAAGGCTGAGGGGAAATAGACGATCATGCCGGTAAAACGGCCAAATATGTAGTAAAACAGGTTGAGCAAAGCAATCGCCGGGCTGAGGTAATAACGGCTCCAATAGTTGTCGCTGCTCATCGAAAAACCGCCACCAAAGGTGAAGTCGGAACGTTCAAAGGGAAAATTGCCAGAAAAAGACTTTCTTTCCCCGCCCATATAGTTGAAGGCTCCAGTTTGGATATAGTTGAAATATAAAAGGCCGGCCAGCACCAGCAGGCAGATCAGGGCCAGGCTGAAGAATTTTTTCCAATCTTTTTGGTAAAGGAGCAGCAGAAAAAGAATGCCGATATGCAGGATGTTGTTGGGCTTGGAAAATATAGCAGCGGCGAAAAATAGTCCAGCCAGGCTGTTCCAGGCTGGTTTTTTAAAGTGATAAAAAAAGAAGAACAGGCCGGCAAAATTGACGAAAAAATTAAAAAGGTCGGCGGTGATCCACCAGATGTAAATAAAAGTGATGCTTGAAAAAATGTAGATGATGGCCAAGGCAAAACTTTTTTCCTGGGGATGGTGCTGGCGCAATAGCAAGAAGCCCATGAGTAGCACAAAAAAAATCATCAAGCCATTGGCCAGGAGAAGGCCATGGGTACCGAAAAGTCTGAAAAACGGCGCTACTGCCAGGGAGTAAATAAAAGACTTGGCATAATAAAGCCGGCCATCATGACCTTTTTTTAAAAACATACCCGTGGGGCCGACCCGAAAAATTTCCTTGATACGGACGATATCGGCGCGGCTGTATTCCAGGTCACCGTCGAAAGCCAGGCTTTGGATAATAGAAAAATAGGTTGATTCATCGGAAAAAAAACCGCCTTTCTTGGTTTTGGCCAGGTCAGTTCCAAAAGAGAAAAATATAATGAACAGCAGGAACAGGATGAAAAAATATCTGATAAATTTCGGCGTCATTGGCGAAGCCATTATAACAGAATCAAAATAAAAAGAAAAACTTCGGTGATAGTCTGGCAGGGGTTCTAAATTTTGAACACCTATCTTAATTGTGAAATAATCTGCCCCTGAAATAGACCAAGCCGATGATCAGGTATTTGTAGAAATCCCGGATGGAACGTATGGACCTCCACACATCGGGTATTTTCTTCCAGAGGGAAATTTTTTTGGCGCCGATCGACCACTTGAGGATCAGTTCGCCGATCTGGGCCCAGGTAAACTGCTCCTTGAACAGCGGTACGTCGCCTTGGGCGGCGGGCAGGGTTTCGACGCGGCGGTCGTGCTTGGTCCAGGAGAAATCGGCCGGCAGCAGTTTCTTTTCCCTGGCATAGGCTTCCAGCTCGGTGCCGGGATAGATATGCAGGATGGAGACGGTGATGTCTGCCTTGTCCTTGATCTGGTCGATGATGTTCAGGCTTTGCCGCGCCTCGGCCCAGGTCTCGGTAGGATGTGAAAATATGAAAAAAGCTGTTGCCTTGATGTCGAGCTGCCGGGCCCAGTCCACAGTTTGGAATACCTGGGCGTTGGTGATGTTTTTGTGGATGATATCGTGGCGTACCCGTTCCGACCCGGCTTCGACTCCAAAAGAAATGTACTGCACGCCGGCTTCGCGCATCAGCGCCAGCAGGTCGTAAGCGAGGATATCGCCACGCTTAGCTCATCGGCTGTAATGCCGGTTCCGATGATCGAGACCACATTCAGCCTTGGCTCGCGAGATTTAGCCACTTTCGAAGTGACGGGCTTCTCTCTGGACACCTCCGCGGTCGCCAAGGCCGCAATGACCGCCGCCGCTGCCGCCCTCGAGCACGTAATCCGGGTTTTTCAATCCCTCATCCAGCGCGGCATGGATTTCCGCCTCGCTCCAATCCGCAAACAATTCGCCGTACGGATCATATCCGGGCCGCGACGCCTTGGCGACCCGGTCGCTGGCGCGGGCCTGGAAATCCTCCTTCGTCCACTTGCGCTCGACCGGCCGGTCGCCATGCTTTTGGCTGACGGGAGCGGGCCGGGGTGAAGCGCGGATGTAAACCGGGCTTCCGCCGATCCAAAACCCCGCCACCAGACCGGCGGCAAATACGAGAACAGACCATTTCAATGGAAATGCTGCCTATCAGCATGGCCCCTCCCCTGCAACCCAATTTCCAAATTTTCCACCACCAAAAATTCGCCTCGTCTTTCCGTTCAACGGGGCGCCGCCCCGGTTTTTCCGGTTCTTGACCGCCTGCGGTGGAGGCGCTATCATCATGGGCGTGAAAGTGAAGGAAGTCAGTT
>JBAXOR010000135.1:0-4322 GCA_037133155.1 Chrysiogenales bacterium
AGAAAGAGGGTATGGCCGGAGACAAATTACTGATCGATCTCCCCGGCATCGACAATCCGGAAAGGGTTAAAACCCTGATCAAGAGCACAGCCATGCTGGAATTCCGCCAGGTTATTTCCGGGCCTTTCCTGACCGAGGAAGCGGCTCTGAAGGATTACAATGGTCAGCTTCCCGATGACCTGGAGGTCGTCAAGACCAATCCGCGGCGTCTGGACAAGGGCTTTTACCTGCTGAAAGCGGCTACCGTTGTCCCGGGCAAGGACCTGAAGAGCGCGCGCCGGGCCCAGGATGAATACGGCGCCCCGGCCGTCGGTTTCTCATTCAATTCCCAGGGAGCCTCGCAGTTCGAAAAGTTCACCGCCGCCAATATCGGCAAGCAGCTTTCTATTGTCCTGGACGACCGCATTGAAAGCGTGGCCACCATCCAGGATGTCATTTCCGGCGACGGCATCATCAAGGGTCGCTTCAGCGTCGACGAAGTAGACGATATCGTGCTGGTGCTGCGCTCCGGCGCCCTGCCGGCCCCATTGAAGTATATTGAGGAAAGGACCATCGGCCCCTCGCTGGGCGCCGATTCCATCCGTAAGGGACTCATGGCCTGCATTGGCGGTTTGCTGCTGGTGGTGCTGTTCATGTTGGTCTACTACCGGGCCGCCGGCTTGAATTCGATCCTGGCCCTGTTGCTCAACATGCTGATCCTGATGGGCATCATGGCTTATTTCAAAGCCACCCTTTCCATGCCCGGCATCGCCGGCATTATCCTGTCCATCGGCATGGCCGTGGATGCCAACGTGCTGATCTTTGAACGCATCCGCGAGGAACTCAATCTGGGCAAGTCACCCAAGTCGGCCATCGACGCCGGTTTCAAGAAGGCGTTCTGGACGATCTTTGATGCCAACCTGACCACGGTCATTTCGGCGGTCTTCCTGTTCCAGTTCGGGACCGGGCCGATCAAGGGCTTTGCCGTCACCCTGATCATCGGCATCGCGGCCAGCATGTTCACCGCCATTTTCGTTTCGCGGGTGATTTTCGACCTGACCTACGGCCGGCGCAAGAAGCTGTCCAAGATCAGCATATAGGAGTTTCAAGATGAGAATATTTAAAGAAGAACCAAAGATCAAGTTTATCAATAAAAGGTATTACGCCTTCGGTTTATCGGCCATTATTATGATTGCTGGCCTGGTGATGTTTTTTACCCGCGGTTTCAACATGGGCATCGATTTTTCCGGCGGCACCATGATCGAGGTCAGTCTGCAAAAAAACACGTCTGTCCAGCAGCTGCGCAACATGCTGGCCAAGATCAACCTGGGTGATGCCCAGATTACGCAGATCCGTGGCGAAAACAAATTTTTCATCAAGACCCTGGCTTCATTGAAAAAATTGAACCTCAACCATACGCTGAAAATGGAAGATATCGAGGAATACGAGATCGTGGCCCGGGAGATCCGCAGCGGTATGCTGGATGCTGTTGAAAGGGATCAAGCTGCTGCCGGGAAAGTCGACCTGAACAACACCGCCGAAGGTGAGATCGCCCGTTTCTTGCGGGACAAAGGCCTGGGCGACGATGATGCCCAAGCCAGCGCCAAAATTGTTATCGGCTTGCGCAAGAACAAGACCGGCATCATCGGTGATTTTACCGCCTTGGAAAAGGCCGGCATCAAGCACCGGGTTATGACCGTTCTGCGCGACAACTCGTTTTTAAGCAAATTCACCTTTTTAAGCGTAGAATTCGTCGGTCCGCAGGTGGGCCAGGATCTGCGCCGTAAAGCCGCCCTGGCCTGCATCTGGGCCCTGATCGGCATGCTGGTTTACATCGCGTTCCGTTTCAAGTTCCTCTATGGACTCTCGGGCATACTGACCCTGGCCCACGATGTCCTGATCTCCCTGTCATTCATCCTGTTTTTCAATATTGAAATGTCACTGCAGGTTGTTGCCGCCATCCTGACCATTGTCGGCTACTCGATCAACGACACCATCGTGGTTTTTGACCGGCTGCGCGACAACCTCAAGATCATGAAAAAAGACGATCTGGAAGCCATCCTGGATAAAAGCCTGAACCAGACCCTTAGCCGGTCGATCTTTACCTCGTTGACGGTTTTCCTGACCGTCATGTCCCTTTACCTTTTCGGCGGGGAAGTGATCAAGCCTTTCGCCTTCACCATGCTGGTCGGCGTCATCGCCGGCTCTTACTCGACCATTTACCAGTCCTGCGCCTGGCTGAAAGTCTGGGAAAAATATTTCTTAAAAAGAAAAAAAATATGAATTTATACTTGAATTCTTCTATTTTTTATTGTATAAGACAATATGGAACTACTAAAAAAATTTATTAGGGAGGCTAAGCATGTTTGGTGATTCATTAATAATATCGTCCGGTACACGCAAACACACTCAGAAATGGCTGATCTTGCCTATTTCTCTTTTGCTTCATGGTTTGCTCATCGCATCAATCGTGGTTGTCCCTTTAATGATGGCCGAAACCAATCTGCCGCAGATCAAGGTGACCAACGTCTTTGTCATGGCGCCGCCACCGCCGCCTCCCCCTCCTCCGGCAGCAGCCAAGAAGAAGGGCGGCGGAGAGCAAAAAGCGGCGGATACAGCCAAAAAAGCCGCCAGCAACAGGCCGATTATTGCAGGCAGGCTTGTGGCTCCGATTGAAGTCCCCACTATTATCCAGGAAGAAGATGTGGGCGGTTTTGCCGGCATTGAAGGTGGCGTTGAGGGCGGCGTTGAAGGTGGCGTTGAAGGCGGCGTTGTCGGCGGGGTACTCGGCGGTGTGGAAGGCGGTCAGCTCATGGATAACACCCAGCAGGCTATCCGGATTGCCAGCGTTCAAAAGCCAAGAAAAATCAAGGAAGTAAAACCCGCTTATCCACAGATCGCATTGACTGCCAGAATTCAGGGCGTGGTCATCATTGAAGCCATGACCGATATTTACGGCCGTGTGCGCCAGGCCAGGGTGATTTCCGGTCATCCCCTGCTCAATGAAGCCGCGTTGAGCGCCATCCGGCAGTGGGTATATGAACCTTATATCTTGAATGGCATACCCAAACCGGTTATTTTCACGGCCACGGTAACCTTTACCTTGCAGAATCAGTGATGAATCGTTTTTTTGCCCATAACGAATTTTTAAAATAAATCTTAATTTAGGAGGTCTAATATGTCATGGGATTTAGTTGAAATGTGGCACAGTATGAGCATGATTCCAAAAGCGGTTGTTATTACCCTGGTATTGATGTCGGTGTACTGCTTCGCTACCGGCATTGAAAGGCTCATTGTTTTCGGAAAAGCAAAAAAGCAGTCCAGAATTCTGTTGAAGCTTATTGCCGCGCTCTGGCAGGAAGGCAAAGTAGAAGATTCTATCAAATTATCTTCTGATAAAAGATTCAAAAACAGCCACCTTGCCAAAGTCCTGGTTGCCGGTTTGAACGAACTGCAGTATCCTACGGACAGCAAGTCTTCTCACGCTGAAGTAGTTGAATCGGCAAAAAGAGCCATTGAAAGAGCCACCATCAAGGGCGTTCAGGAATTTAAACGAGGTTTGAACGGTCTGGCGACCATCGGCTCCACCGGTCCGTTTGTCGGCTTGTTCGGCACGGTGTTTGGGATTATCACGGCCTTTCAGGGCATGGGCGTTTCAGGCTCGGGCGGTATCGGCGCTGTGGCCGGCGGTATTGCTGAAGCCTTGGTAACTACTGGTTTTGGAATTATCGTCGCCGTCGTCGCCGTGTGGTTCTTCAATATCCTGCTCAATCGGGTCGATGTCTTTACCGGTGAAATGGCCAATGCCTCTTCGGAATTGATTGATCATTTTATCAAGCTGAAATCGAAGTAAAAGGAGCAGATCATGAGTGTCGAAATTGGCTCTTCATCTGCAAAATCCGAGCCCAATGTGGTTCCCCTTTGCGATATTTTGCTGGTATTGCTGATCATCTTTATGGTCGTGACACCAATGATTTCGAAAGGAGCCAACGTCACTTTGCCAGAAGCCAAATACGTTTCCAGTCAGCCTGATCCCGGCCAGATACTTACTGTATTTATCAAAAAAACTGGAGAAGTTTTTCTGGACAGCAAAGAAGTAAAAGATTTAGAGACCTTGGGCCAGATGATCCTCGAAAAACTGGAGGAATTGCAGAGACCAGATAAAAAAGTTCTCCTCAAAGCTGATTTAGAAGCCGCCTATGGCAAAGTGGTTGATGTGCTGAGCGCGATCAAAGATGCGCAGATTGAAGTCATTGGCTTGGTGACCGAGCAAAAAGCATCATCAATGGAATAGTTTTTTATTTGTCTTATTTAAAAGGGAAGAAGAAATTCTTCCCTTTTTT
>JBAXOR010000136.1:0-4314 GCA_037133155.1 Chrysiogenales bacterium
GGTTTTACGGCCGATGCGGTCGCAGCCGCTGCAGGCCGGAAATTCTGCTATCTGCCCGCTGGCAAAAGCCTTGCGTAAATTCTGTATGGGAAATCCGTTCCAAATTTCCAGCAGGGATTCGTTGGCGGCGTTGCCCTGCCGGTTGCGACCGAAAAAATCCTGGGGGCACGGCGCCACAGCGCCGTTGAAAAAAACCACCAGGGCGTTCCAGGGAAATGTGCATACGGAAAATTTTCCGGACGGGGCGGTACTGCTCAGGTGACCGGCCCAGTTGTGCGCTTTCTTCAAAAACATTTCATCCAGGCCCAATTTTTTAAAATGGCGAATAAATTTCCCACGCTCTTTTCCCTCAGACCGGAGAGGGGAGATATCGATCATTTCGATAGCCAAGCGCGGTGTCTTCATTCGCAGTTGGCGGCGCCGCTGTAAAAAGCCGCTGATGTTTTCCGTCACCTGTTCAAAACTGGCGTCAACGCGGTTTTTTTCATAAACAGCGGCGTTGAAACCGTCGAAGGAAATTGACAGGCGCTGTAGTCCAGAAGCCAGGATGTCCTCGCTTATTTCCCTATTCAACAAGGTGCCGTTGGTATGCAGCTTGCTGAAGATTTCATTGGCCGCGGCATAATTTATGTAACGGCCAATTTCTGGATGCAACAGCGACTCACCACGGTGGTGCAGGTTGATTTCAAAGACGAATCCTCGCGCCTGGTCAATGACTTTCTTGAACAACGGCCAGTTCATGTCACCTTTTTGACTTGGGGGTAAATCCTTGTTCGGGCAGACCGGGCAGCGCAAATTGCAGCGCGAACTGATCTCCACCCACAGGCGCAGGGGGGGAACCGCTACTACGGTATCGCGGCGGTGGTAGCTTCGATAAAGGGCGAACAGGCGCCGGTAATATTCGATTTTCCCTGTCATGGTAGAACTGAATTGTAAGCGAATCGGCCCTGGACGTCAAGGGTGTTTGGTGAACCACCGGTTGAAAATGCTGCTTGAAAAAATTCATTCCTAATTCCTCTATTTTAAAAGAGAGGGGAGTCTCTTGTGCCACCTGAGGGGGGTGGGCGATGAGTTTCGACCCTAAAACGTTTGACAAATTCCCCGCCCAGGAATAGAATTTCAATCATGACGAAACAAGCACCCCGTCCATGGCAGCTGCAGATGTACAACCGATCGCTGAAAAAAAAGATGAAGGTCAAGGCTCTGAAAAAATTTCTGGGTGTTGCCACGGACCGGAAATGCCTCCTGGTCACCTGCGGCGACAACAACGGCGCGATCAATTATCATCTGGGACGTTGCGGCGGCGATTGGGTCTGGGCCGAATTTGAAAATGAAAGCCGGGCCGAGATGGAGGAATTTTTAGGCGCCGCGGTCCATCTTCTTGACAAGAATGGTTGTCAATTGCCTTTTTCCGACCAATGCTTTGATTTGCTGGTCAGCATTGATGTCCATGAACACCTGAACCATCCGGAAATCCTGGCCAGAGAATTTTTCCGGGTCCTGAAATCGGGAGGCCGGGCCGTGATCACGACTCCCAACGGCAATGAACGCAAACTGGTGGTGCGCATGAAACGCTGGTCCGGCATGGATAATCTGGAGTACGGCCACGTGCGTACCGGCTTTGATATTCCCGATTTGGAAGGACTTCTGGCCGACGCGGGGCTCAATACCGTCCGTTCCGGCTCGTACGCGAAATTCTTCACTGAATTTTTGGAATTGGTGCTTAACTGGACCTATGTGAAAGTTCTCCAGCGCCGGACTCAATCTCCCGGCAGCGGCATCACGCCCAGCAGTCTGAAAAAACTCCAATCAGTAAAAAAGAGTTACCGGTTGTATGCTTTCCTTTATCCGTTATTTTGGCTGTTTTCCAGGCTGGACAGCCTGTTGTTCTTCAGCCGCGGTTATGCCGTTATTGTCGAAGCCGAAAAGTAGAATAAATAAGTCACTATGAAACTGGCCGATTTTAATTTCGACCTGCCGGCCGAGCGGATCGCCCGTTTTCCGGTCGACCGCCGGGATGAATCGAAACTGATGGTGGTAAACAGGCAAAACAATGAAATTTCCCATTTTCATTTTAACGCCTTTCCCGAACTTCTTAAGGCTGAAGATTTTTTAGTCATCAATAATTCCCGTGTGCTGCCGGCCCGTTTATTGGGAAAAATCGCTTCTAAAACCGCGGAATTGCTGATTGTCAAAAAACTTGCACCAAGGCGTCTGGAGGTCCTTTGCCAACCGGCCGCAGCCTTCAAAATCGGTGCTGTTTTCTGCACAAGTGACGGCCTGCAAGCCGAAGTGGTCGAAATTGGCAAGCGCGGTCGGCGCCTGTTATTTTGTGACCGCGACTACGAGCAAGTATTAAAGCAGGGCTATGCTCCTTTACCGCCCTATATCAAACGTAAAGGGCAGCAGGCCGAACTCTACCGCTGTTATGATTTGGATCGTTACCAGACGGTGTATGCTAAAAAATCCGGTTCCATCGCCGCTCCCACGGCCGGGCTCCATTTCACGCCGCAGATTTTGACCCACCTCCGCCAAAGCCACCCGCTACTGGAAATCACCCTGGAGGTTGGCGAGGCTACATTCCAAAAAATCGAAGCAGAAGATATTGCCGCCCATTGCATGGGCAGTGAAAAAATCATCGTCAGCCATGATGTGGCCAACAGCATCCGCGGACTGAAAAACCGGGGAAAAAAACTTCTGGCCGTTGGCACCACAACGGTGCGCTCCCTGGAAAGCTATGCCCTGCTGAAACCAAAGGCTGAAAAATTTAATTCGGATATTTTCATCAGCCCGGGTTTTCCTTTCCGCCTGGTCGACAAGCTGCTGACCAATTTTCATTTGCCGCAATCCTCCCTTTTTATCCTGGTTTCCGCATTCGCCGGCCTTGATTTGATGAAAAAGGCTTATACCCTGGCCATTGAACAAAAGTACCGTTTCTTTTCCTATGGCGACGCGATGCTGATTATCTGAAAAAGCTGTCCAAAATACTGAAGTCTGATCCCCCCTTCATCCCCCCTTCGATAAGGGGGGAACTAGAAGAGTTTAGGGTTTTTCTTGATTTTTACCCCCCTTACCAAGGAGGGTGTCCGCGCAGCAGCACAAACCATTCGCCTTCTTAGGCGAATATGGTTTGTCTGCCCCTTTTGGGGAGGACGGGAGGATCTATGGCATGTCTTATTTCTTAGTGAAACAACAATTGAAGTTAATACCATGTTTGACAATAAAAAAATATTTTGACTTATTGACAAACCGATAAAGATTAAATAAAATACAATTTTTCAATTCGCATCGTTGTAGTGAGGAGGGATCAATTAACGCGCTGGGCCGGGTAGAATTGCCGTTCAAATTATTTAAAAGGGGCAAAGTTCGGGATGTGTTCGAAGTCAATGGCCAGTTGCTGATTATTTCGAGTGACCGTATTTCGGCTTTTGATTATGTCCTGCCTTCCCTGATTCCCGGCAAGGGCCAGGTTTTAAACTTAATTGCGGCTTTCTGGTTTGAGAGAACCAAAAGTTTGATTCCCAATCATGTGTTGAGCTCGGAACCGGAAAAAATGCCGGAATTCGAAACCCATTTTTCGGTTTTGGAAAAACGCGCCCTGCTGGCCAGAAAATTATCGGCATTTCCAGTGGAAGCAATTGTGCGCGGTTTCGTGGTGGGATCGGGCTGGAAAACCTATCAAAAAAACGGGGAAATTTGCGGGATAAAACTTCCCGCGGGCTTGAAATTTGCCGAACGCCTGCCTGAGCCGATTTTTACGCCGACGACCAAGGCTGAAAGCGGCCATGATGAAAATATGAGTTTTGCCAAATTGGCCGCTTTGCTTGGCCGGGAAAACGCTGAGCGCATTCAATCCCTGTCATTGCAGTTGTTTGCAGCCGCCAGCGAATATGCTTTGACCAAGGGGATCATCATTGCCGACTCCAAGTTTGAATTCGGCCTGGATGAGGATGGAAATATAGTTCTGATGGACGAGATTTTTACTCCCGATTCTTCCCGCTTCTGGAAGCTGGATGAATATCGGCCTGGTCAGGAACCTCCCTCTTACGATAAACAGTTGGTACGCAACTACCTGCTGTCTTCATCGTGGGACAGGAAATCGGTACCGCCCGAACTCCCTGACGATGTGATCCAAGAGACTAGGAATACCTACGGGGAAATCTTCCGTATTTTAACCGGGGAAAATTTATGAGCGGGACGTTGAACATCCTGGACCTGTTGTTCATCGCTATCTTTTTTTTCTCGATCCTTTTCGGCTTCATCCGCGGCTTGGTTCGTGAATTGCTCGCCGAGGGCGTCCTGGTCGCCGCCCTG
>JBAXOR010000137.1:0-4313 GCA_037133155.1 Chrysiogenales bacterium
TGATGATGCCGATGGTAGATCCGTATTCATCCAGAACTACCGCTAAATTCAGCTTGTGTTTCTTGAATTTGTTCAAAATATAATTAAGCGAGGAATATTCGGAAACAAAAATTGGCTTGACGGCGACTTTTTTTAATTCCAGGTGGTCAAAATCCTCGTTTAACATGGCAGCCAGCAGGGTATGCGAATCGATGATACCGGTGATGTTATCCAGTTTGCCTTTGTAAATGGGGATTTTGGAAAATTTTTTTTCCAGGATGATTTTTTTTAATTCCCGGCTGCCGTTGTTTTCCTTGAGGGCCACGATGCCGGTGCGCGGAGTCATGATGGCCTTGATATCCTTCTGGGAGATGTCAATGATTTCAGTAAGCATGTTGAGAGTTTCAGGGTTGGATTTGAACAACTGGGTCTCGTTGGCCAGAAAATGCTTGATCTCTTCCAGGCTCAACTCTTTTTTGGCCCAGGACTTGCTTTTATGTTTTTTAAAAAAGGAATTCACCAGCAGGGCCAAACCTTTGACCAGCGGGAAAAAGAGTATATTGAAGAATTTGATCGGGAAAATATAAAGGTAGGATAATTTCTCGGCGTGGCGGTAGCCGTATGATTTGGGGGTGACTTCGCCGAAAATCAGCAGGATCAAAGTGGTGAAAATTGTGGCGCCAAAAAGCTGGGCGCTGTGGCTGCCTTTAAAATACTGGGTAAACAGGTAGGTGGCAATGGTAGCGGCGGCCACGTTGGCCAGGTTGTTGCCGATCAGGACGGTGGACAGGAATTCCTCGGGTTTTTCCAGAATCCTGGTCAGCAACATGGCTTTTTTGTCTTTTTTCTTGGCGCTATGGGTCAATTTTATCCTGCTGACAGATAAGAGCGCGGTTTCAGCCGAGGAAAAAAAAGCGCTGAACAGGACGAGCAGTAAAAAGAGCAGCAGAAAAAAAATCAACTCGTTGAGGTTCATGATTTTCTTATCATTTTTCCCGGTTGAAACGGTTTGCTCACTTCTTGTGGTAGAGCTGATAAACGATTTTATACAGCGCCGTGCCGATACAATCGTTGATCACCTGGACATCACCGATTTCTTTCGGTACTTTGAGGATTTTGGGCGCAAAATTGACGATGCCCTTGACTCCATGCCCGATAAGTTTGTCCATGGTTTCCTGAGCGGCTTCTTCCGGTACGGTCAGCAAGGCGATTTTAATGTCGGGATTTTCCTGCAGATAGGACTCCAACTGATCGATATGCAGCACCGGTTTTTTCCGGCCGGGCTTGCCTATTTCACTGCCCACCAAATCTTTTTTTATGTCAAACAACGCCGTGACCGTAATGTTGCGGTCATTGAATAACTTGTAATTGGACAGGGCCTGGCCAATGCGGCCGGCGCCGACAATGATCACCTTGGCCCCTTGGTCGATGGACAGTATTTTTTTCAATTCCAGGAACAATTTGTTAACCTGGTAGCCTTTTTTTTGTTTGCCGATGGAAATTCCCAGGTAGAAAAAATCCTGCCGCACCTGGTTGCAGGATACGCCGGTGACGTCTTCTAATTTTTTCGATGACACATACGCGTCTTCAGGGAGGTTCAATTTCAGCAGGGCTTCGTAGTAAAACGAAATCCGGCGGATGACCCGCAAGCTGATTTTCTTTTTCATACGCTCCTCTTGATATTGTTTAAGTTAAAATTTAATGATATCCGACCTCGAAAAAAAAGTCAATAACCGGCGCTGAGCAAACCGCTATGGTTATTTATGACCGCTGGCTTTTTCCAAGTCAGCGATCTTTTTGGGAATCGCTTGTCCCAGGACCCGTGCGCTTTTGGCGGTGACCAAGACGTCGTCCTCGATGCGGATGCCGCCGAATTTGCGGAATTTGTCCACGGCGGCGTAATTGATAAAAGCCGCTGCTTTTTTCACGGCTTGCCATTGATCGATCAGGGCGGGAATGAAGTAAATTCCAGGTTCGACGGTCAACACGTAACCGGGTTGGAGCTTTTTAGCCAGGCGCAGGTAGGCCAGGCCGAACTGTTCGCTGCGCTTGGTTTTCTCATCGTAACCCACGTTGTTTTCGCCTAAATCCTCCATGTCGTGAACGTCCAGACCCATCATGTGTCCCAATCCATGCGGAAAAAACAGGGCGTGGGCCCCGGCCGCCACTGCCGCGGCGCTGTCACCTTTCATCAAACCAATTTCCTTGAAATGCCGGACCAGGATTTCGCAGGTCTTGAGGTGAATGGCGCGGTAGCTGGCGCCGGGTTTGATCATGGCGATGGCGGTCAGCTGCATGTCCAGAACCGTTTCATAAACCGCCTTTTGCTGCTGGTTGAATTTCCCGCCCACGGGAATGGTGCGGGTGATGTCGGTGGCATAACCCGATTCGGACTCACAGCCGGAATCGATGATCAACAGATCGCCTTTTTGCAAAATGTTGCCATGGAAGTGATTGTGCAGGGTTTCGCCATGCACGGTGACAATGGCCGGGAAGGCCAGCTGGCCGCCGCCGGCCAGGGCGATGCCCTCAATTGTTCCGGCGATATCCCTTTCAATAAGGCCGGGACGGGTCATGGTCATGGCTTCCCGGTACATGGCGGCTGTGATGGTCATGGCCCCTTCTATTTCGGCGATTTCTTCCTTGCTCTTGATCGAGCGCAGGGTTACCACAGCCTTGACCAAAGCTGGTGAAGCATAGCTTTTAACGGCTGTGTGATGAATGCCCAGCAATTTTTCCAATTGCATGGCATTCTCCGGCCGGTAGGGCGGCAGGAAGTGAATTTTCCGGCCTATACGCAGAGCGTTTTTCAGGGTTTCCTCGAGTTTTCCCGGCGGCTGGGTTTCCGAGATGCCGATTTTGGCGCAGCGGCTTTTCAGCGATGGCTGTGGACCCATCCAGATGATGTCATCCAAATCGAGATCGTTGCCGAAGACCGTCTGCCGATTCTCATCGATGTCGATGATCGCGTCCAGGCCGGGAAAGCTTAAACCGAAAAAGTATAAAAAAGTGCTGTCCTGGCGGTAATGGTAGGTGTTGGCGGGGTAGTTCATGGAACTTTCATTGTTGCCCAGGAAAAGCAGCAGCCCCGATTTCACCTGTTTGCACAACTTTTCTCTTCTCTGCTGATAGATTTTTTTATCGAACATGGTTTCTCCTTAAAAAAACCATTTTACCCAAATGCGGAAATTAATTCAACTTTTTTTCAGTTTTTTGATGCGCAGCAGCAGGCGGATGATGGCGTAGGTCCAGACCAGCAACATAAAAACATAGAAAATGCCAACACCGGTGAAGAACCAAGAATCTTCGTTTTTAAAGACAATGCGCGTCCCGTTGATCATGATGGGTAGGAAGATCACCAAAAAGAGGAGCAAGCGCCTGTATTTCTGAACCTTTGAATCCTTGTCGCTGAAGAATTCCGGTTTTTCATTGCCCCGGCATTCTTTGCGGAAATAATACCAGGTGCTCATGCGGCCGACCATTTCCCAGCCGGCGTCTCGGCAGATCTGCAGGTATTCATGCAGGCTTTTGAAACTGCCGGTGCGGAAATCGAGGCGGTAGGAATACTCGCGCGGCTCGCCTTTGACAAAATGATAGACGCAAGGCAACCCCGGGTTTTCGAGGTGCCAGCCATTTTGCGATAACGCCTCCAGCCATTTTTCCTCTTTTTCGTCATCCCAGGCCCAAAACCATTTGAATTTAGTCATTTTTTTCTTTTCCATTGTTGTCTCCTTTTATTTTAAAATGTTTTTTCGCCGCTCGGCTTCGTCTTTGCCAGGGGAGAGCGGGATCCCAGGACCATGTCGCCCAAACTGGTCAGCAGGCGCAGGCGCGCCAGCTCAGCCGCGAGCACGCCGCGTCCCTTTTCGGTCAGGGCGTAGCGTTTGCGCCGCTCCACCGTGTCAAAGAGGGTGATGAGCTTTTCTTTTTCCAGGACGGTCAGCGCGCCATAAAGCGTGCCGGGGCCGATGCGGACTGCGCCCGCGCTTCCCGCCTCCACTTTCTGCATGATGCCGTAGCCGTGCAGAGGTTCGGCCAGGGCCAGCAGGATGCAGTAGAAGGCTTCGCTTAGGGGCAGGTGGCGGACCGTTTCTTTGTCTTCTTTCATGATTAACTCCTTATGTCAGGCGTCGCTACAGCGAGTATCGCTATAACGAGCAATGATATAATGACATACGATATATCGAATGTCAATACATTTAGGCAAAAAATATTTTTTTTATATGCTTATGGCCCGGTGTAGCCCTTGCTTAGCGCCGGGCTTCGATTTATAATCCGAATTCAGCGCTAGAGGAGTTAATATGAGAAAAATCTGCGGCTTGGCCATGATGGTC
>JBAXOR010000138.1:0-4294 GCA_037133155.1 Chrysiogenales bacterium
TCAGAGTCTAGAAACGCAATATATTTCCCATTTGCTTTTTTAATGCCTGTATTTCGTGCTTCTGCCCCCCCTTTGTTTTCCTGAAAAATATAGTGAATCTTATTCAAAAAAGGTTTTAAAACTTCCCTGGTATTATCGGTCGATCCATCGTCTACAATGATTATTTCATAATCTTTATACGTTTGAGACAAAATGCTCTCTATCGATTCAGCAATAAAATGAGCACGATTATATGTCGGGATAATGACACTCACTGTAGAATTATTTTGCCCTTCAAGTTCGTTAATCATACAACTCCCTCGTATTTAATTCAGTTTTTTTTAAAAGTAGATCGAAGTCGGGTCTCAAAATTAAATTTAAATGTCTTTTCTTCTTTATCATAAGTCGTTGATCGGGGGGAAGGGGTAAGCGGGAAGGGGTAAGCGGTAAGCGGTAAGGGGTAAGGGGGAAGAGGGAAGAGGGGGAAGGAATTGGGGTCACCCATTAAAAGGTCTCGCATTATTACTTTTACCTTTGCGTTGTACCTTTCAGCAATTTCGCCAAAGACAAGCGGCAACGTTTGAATTCCCCTTCCAGATATTTCATGTCCAATTTTTTTTTCATGATCCTGAAGATTGTTCGAGCATCATCAATAATACAGAGCTACAGGGGTCTCCAGAATCCGGAAATCAACAGCGACCCTTGTCTTGGCGTGGAACGGGGTAAGGGGGAAGCGGGAAGCGGCAAGTTGGAAATTGGTCTTTCATTATTACTTTTCCGTTTTGCTTTTTTATATTTGTCATTTTGTTTTCCATAAACGGATGATCTCGGTTTGGGAGAATCCCTTGCTGCTTAATCCGGCGAAAAATAATTTCTTGATCACGGCGTTGTGCCTGACCTGCTGCCGCAGCCGCTCCTCGGGGGTCAGTTTTTTCAACCGCAGGATCTCCCTTTCTTTTTTTTCAATGATCAGTTTTGAAATGGGCATGGGGTTGGTTTTATTTCTGTCGAACGGTTTCTTCGGCAACAACGGCTCTTGGCCTATCTTTCCTCCACCAATGCCCCCATCACGTCATCCGCGTTCACCAGGCAGCAATCAGGCGGCAATGACACTCCGCTGGCATGCCGGGGAACAAACGCCGCGTAAAGAACCCGTTGCTGAGGCAAGTTGTTGATGCCCGGCCGCTTTTTTTTCTTCAAGCCCGCAAAAATTTCCAGTACTTCCGGCCCGGTCAGAATCCGTTCCGACCATTTCACTTCACCCAGCAACAGACAGTTGCCGTCCAGGGAAACCGAAATAACATCCCATTCAGGATCATTCCCCCGCCAATAGCGCGCGGCCGGCAGCCAGGGCCCCAGCTTGGCGACGTTGCCGGCCAATAAACGGGGAACACTGAAACGACAGATTTCTTCCCAGGCGGTAGCAAACAACCAGGTTCGTTTCCGCTCCCAGATGTTTTTACGTATTTTCAGCGTGGCGTCCGCCAGCGAGGATCGATAAGCAGCCACCATGACGAACCAACTTCTGACAAACGGGTCCTCCAGTTTGTACAAGGCTCGCTTACTGGATTTTTCGGGCTCGCCAAAAGGGATCTCGCGCCGGATCATGCCCATGTCCAGCAATCGGCTCAGCGGACGTGACAGCGATGTGACCGGCTGCCCCAAACGCCCCGCCATTTCGGAAGGCCGGTGCGCTCCCATGCCAATGCAATCCAATATGGATCGCAGCGCTGGAGCCGGCGGGAATTCTTCGAGCAACAAAGTATCCAGTTCGTTGTGCAACGGCCCCAGGGGATTTAAAAGCAAATCGTCTACGGCGGCGAAAAGGTCGGCGCCAAATGGCTGGGCCAATTCCCAGTAACGTGGCATTCCGCCCCAGACAGCGTAAGCCATGATCGCCTGAATACTCTCCTTGAGACAGAATACTTGGGGCAAATAGCCGGCCGCAATCGGCCTCACCCGGATGGCGACGGCGGCACGGCCGAACAATGGCGCCGATTGGTCCAGCACAATGCCATGCATCATGCGCTGGCTGGACCCGGCCAGCGCCACGCACAGTCCGGCAG
Source organism: Chrysiogenales bacterium (assembly GCA_037133155.1). Taxonomy (GTDB): domain Bacteria; phylum Acidobacteriota; class Aminicenantia; order UBA2199; family UBA2199; genus UBA2199. Next base: position 2,046 of record JBAXOR010000138.1, read on the forward strand.
CCTTGGCTTCGTGATCGATCCAGCGCTGCAGAACACTGGCGATCTCCGGCGCGGCCGCCGCAAGATAGGGCAATTCATCGATGATGACGGGACCGGGCCAGCCGCTTCGCTGCGCTTCACGCGCCAAACGCGTGAACAGGCTTCTCCAGTCGGGATAGTCCACTTCATTGAACCCGGAAAATTTATCCGCGATGCGATCCGCCATGTACTTGCGCTGAATGGCGGGGGCGGACTCGTCGCCGACCAGATAAAGGCCGTTTTCCCTTTTTGACCATTCCAGCAATAACCGCGTTTTCCCCACCCGCCGGCGCCCCCACACGACAGCCAATCCGCCGGATTTCGCCGCTGACAGGCGCAATAGCTGCTGCAACTCGGTTTGACGATTAATGAATTTCATTATGATTAATTATACAGCAAAGCATAATGTTTTGAAACATAGTTTCTTGGGCTTACGGAATCAAGCCTTCTTCTGTCATCTTTTTTCTCTTACTTTTACTTTTTTAATTTTGTTTTACCTTTGCCTTTCTCCGGCTTGTCCCCTTCTTCTTGAGTCAACGTGCGCAAGCGCATAACCCCGGGTTGTATGGGAGGCGGCGGGCACAGGCGCCGGGCGGCGGCCCAGAGGGCGGCGACGCGCCGGTAGTAGGCTTCGTCGGGATGAAATTCCCAAAGGGCCCTTTCTGCATCTTCGAATGTGCGGAATTTCTGTACGGCCATTAGTCGTATATGGGTAGATGGGTAGATGAGTAAATGGGGAAGAAAAAGACACAAGTTCGATCTAATGCCGTTGTCTCATTTACGTATTTACTCATTAACTCATTTACATCCTTTCTTGGAGATTAACTCAGCCAAGAACCAGGCATCCCGCTTGTCTTCCGGGCGGACCGTATCTTTTTTCATTTTGAACAGGGTTTCGGGAGTGGCAAGGCGCACCGGGACACCCTCTACCTCCCGGACATCATATTGCAGGTCTTCGTATCGGAACATCTCCCCGATCCTGGCCACTATATCGATATAAAAATCAGCCTCGGTGCCAAAGCGAACCACTGCATATTCCAGCAGATCCTGGAGAGAAATGGAGTCGATCTCCAGGTCCGCAGGAAAAACTTCCTTCAGGGCCTTTTTTAACCGTTCCAGATTTTCGGCTTCAGGTTTTATAAAAATATCTATATCTGTGGTTAAGCGCGCCAAGCCATGCAAAATGACGGCAAAACCGCCGATCAGGATATATTCGACATTTTCCTTTTCCAGGGCCCGCAGTATTTTCAGGAAATTCTCGAATAGATCAGGTGATTTTATTGTCTTCATCTTTTCTTCAGCCCTATTTAGCAAGAGGATGATATTCGCCCTTGGAAAGAAATTGGGGTCTTTCAATATTACTTTTCCCTAACCCAAAGAACTGGATAAGGACTATATAGCGCATGATGCGGGCGGAGCCAATTTGGTTTGAGGAATCGGCTCTTATGACTAATGAGGGTATCACGGCTTCCAATTTTCTATCCGAAGTTCCTGTATTCTTTGAAAATGCTTTGGATTATTGGTTACCAGAATGCAATTATTTACAAAGGCAATGCTCGCTATAAGAATATCAAAATCTTCTATTATATCGCCTTCAGATTTAAGCCTGGACTTGAATTTTCCGAAAATCTTTGCTGATTCTTCACTATCGGGATAAACTGTAAGGTGTTTTTTGAAAACCGATATCCTCTTGAGATTCCCTTCTACCTTTTTAGAATTAAATGCTCCAAAGTAAAGTTCGGCCAAGGTAGCATTCGCTATGGCCAAAGAAAATACACCTATCTTTCTTATTTTTTTTCTAAGGATTTATCCCCATTTAATGAATAAATGCAAATATTGGTATCCAATAAGTATTTCAAAAAACATTCTCCGTTCTGTGGGTTGATCTTCTATTGGAATAAATATCTTTTATCTGGTTTTCTACTGACCTGTCATCAGCCCAAGACCCGCACGCGCCGAGAAATTCATCTGTAGCCTTTTCTTCTTCCATATTTGTTTCAATAAATTCAGACTTTAAGAGATAGATGAACTTGGCTATTTTCTTTTGCACATCTGCGGGCAGACCTTCTACCCCTTTTAGAATCTCTTCTTCATAACTTGTCTTTGTTTGCATTTTAAACTTCCATAAAAGGGTAGAGCGAACGGGGTCTCAAAAATGAATTTAACTGTTTATTTAACTTTATCATAAGTCGTTGATCGGGGGGAAGCGGTGAGCGGTAAGGGGTAAGGGG
>JBAXOR010000139.1:0-4282 GCA_037133155.1 Chrysiogenales bacterium
GATGATTGAGATTTTGATATCTAATTCCAAAAGAAATCTGCTTTTAATCGGTGAGAGGGGGGTCGGTAAATCAGCCCTGATCCGCCTGCTGGCTCAGAAAATTATTTTTGAAGAAGTCCCCCCGGCGCTGAAAGAGAAAAAAATCAAGGAAATCAATTTTGTTTCCCTGCTCACCGGTTCCAAATACCGCGGTCAGTTTGAGGAAAAAGTCCTGAAGCTTTTGCAGGAATTCAAATCCCAGAACTCCATCCTGGTTCTGGAGGATATTCATTTGATGATGTCCACCGGAGCGGCCCGGGGAACATCCCTGGCCCTGGTCAATATTCTGAAGAATTTTTTGCGTGACAATTCCATCCAGGTAATTGCTACAACCGATTATGAGGAATATAAAAACACGGTTGAAAAAGACAATTCTTTGCTGGGGTATTTTCAAAAAATCATTGTCAATGAGCTCACTCCAGAAGGCACACGCAAAATCCTGAAGAACCTGGCCAATTTGGTTGTAAGCGCAGATAACTTTCTGGTTTCAAACCAAATCATTGAAGACATTGTCGAGAGCGCCAAAAGGGATGTCCGGGAACGAAAATTGCCCGATTCAGCTATCATGCTGCTGGAAAGGTGCATCGCCAAAGTCAAGTTAAAAAATATTGCTGTCCAGGCCGGGCCGCTTAAAATTGTTGAATCCGATGTAGTTGAAGTTCTTTCCGATATCGGCAATCTTCCCGAAACCAATATTTCCATTTCATTGAAAAACCGCTTGCTCGCTTTGCCGGGCAATATTTTAAAAAGGATTGTTGGCCAGGATGAAGCCATTGCCAAGATGGTCTCATCGGTGACCACTTCCAAGCTGGGTTACGATGTCAAAAAGAACCGGCCGCACGGTGTTTTCATGTTTATAGGCCCGACCGGAGTGGGAAAAACAGAAACAGCTATCGCCTTGAGTGAAGCTTTGTATGGCAGCCAGGATTATCTTATCCGCATCGACATGTCCGAATACATGGAAAAATTCACCTATTCGCGCTTTGTCGGGGCGGCGCCGGGCTATGTCGGGTATTATGATGCCAACCAATTGACCGACAAAGTGCGCCAGAATCCATATTCCATAATCCTCCTTGATGAAATCGAAAAGGCTGACGCGCAATTGCTGAATATCTTTCTGCAAGTTTTCGACGCCGGCCGCCTGACCGACGCCCGCGGCAACGTGATCGATTTTTCCAAAACCACTATCATTATGACCTCCAATATCGGCACTGCCTTGTTTTCCAAGGCCAACATGGGATACAAGTCCAATCTTGAAGGGGCCAATGTCTCCCGGGCCACCCTGATCAAATCCCTGAAAAAATATTTTTCACCTGAATTTCTCAATCGCATTGATGAGATCATCATTTTCAGACACTTGCACGACGATGATATCAAGGCCATCATTGACATTCATCTTCGGGAAATCCGTCATGATTTGGAAAAACAGGGCAAAGAACTGGTCATTAAAGATGATGCGCTGGGCTCCATCGCCCGCAAGGGCTATTCTCTCGAATACGGGGCCCGCAACCTGACTCGCGTCATGAAAAAGGAATTGCTGGAAAAAATCGCTTTTCTTTCTTTGGAAAAAGAATGGGATGATGCCCGCTATTTGATCTGTCGCTTAATCAACGATGAAATCGAGATTGCTCTCGAAGCGGCCGATGCCTCTGTTTCATCACTGCCTGTGCTCATTGATGAAAACGAGAATAAGCAAGGCAAACCAAAACTTTAAATTCCTTTTAACTGAGACTTTTCAACAGTTGCAAATATTCGGGCGGGGCTTCGCGAATGGTGATGCCGATGTTGTTTGTGTTGTGACTGGACATCATTTTGTTTATCCAGCGGACTTCACCTTCTAAGTCGATGACTTTGCCGCCGATTTGCAGTTTAATTGAAACGGATTGATTTTTTGGCTTTGAACTCATGGAAATTTGAATTCCGCTCTGGGAAATATCCACAATGATCGCCGGTCTTTCTTCCAGGCTGGTGAGCATTCTCTTTTTGACGCGCTTTTCTTTTCTTTTCTCCATGATGAACCTCCAGCAGAATTGGTTTGCCTGCCATCCGCCATATTGTTGTATTATAATTTATTTATTTATTTTTTGCAAAAGCGGATGTGGAGGATGGATTTTTAATGCCGTCGGCCAGGAACAGGAAGGCGGTGATCAGCAAAACCAGGCAACCTCCGGGCAGGAGGATCAGGGCGGGTCTGACAAATATATGGCCGCGGCCGGCGTCGATCATCTGCCCCAATGTAGGCAGCCGCGGGTCAAGGCCCAGGCCGAGAAAATTCAGGCTCGATTCGAGCAGGATGACCCCGGCAATTCCCAGGACAGCCTGGGTCAGCAACAGGGGGAATATCAGGGGCACCATGTGTTTGCAGGCGATGTGCAGCGTTGAGGCGTTAAAGCCCCGGGCGGCCAGGATAAATTCTTTGTCTTTGGTTTTTAAAACTTCGCCGCGTACCAGTCTGGCGTAAGTTGCCCAGCCGCTGAACACCAGCGCCAGAACAAGGTTGAAAATGCCAGGGCCCCAAAATGCCACCAGGGCCAGAGTGAGCAGAATACCCGGAAAGGCCAGAATGAGATCGGCGCAGCGCATGATGCAGGCATTCAAAAGGCCGCCCTGCCACGCAGCCGCAAAACCGAACAGGGCGCCGATAGTTGCTGAAATGGAAACAGCTGCCAGGGCAATGGTCAGAGAAACTACAGTTCCGAAGGCCAGGCAGGAAAAAATATCCCGGCCCAGAGCGTCGGTGCCAAGAACATGTCCGGATGAAGGTGTTTGCAAACGCTGGTTGATATCTAGGCGCAAATTGATACCGTTGAACAACGTTCCGGCTGTAATGGTAATAGCTATCCCGGCGAGAAGGAAGAGACCCAGTCTAAAATGCAGTTTGGTCTTGTTAAAAGCGATCATGGCGGATTCTGGGATTGATGAATGGATATGACAAATCAACCAGGAGGTTGAGCAGAAGGTATAGGGCGGCTATGAAAAGGGCGACTCCCTGGATTACTGGGAAATCCCGTTGGCGAATAGCCGTGATCAAGAGAGTGCCAATCCCAGGCCATGAAAAAACACTTTCAACAATAATTGTTCCGCTTAAGCACGCTCCCATTTGTAGGCCCATGATGGTGATGATGGGCATCATGGCGTTTTTCAAAACATGCCGGGAAAAAATATGAAAATCAGAAAGTCCTTTGGATTGAGCCAACAAAACATAGGGCTGGAGTAATTCTCCGGCCACGGCGGTGTAAATCATTCGCGTCAGAAAGGCACTGAGGGAAATTGCCAGGGTTAGTGCTGGTAAAACCAAAAACTCAAGTCCGCCGCTGCCCGAAATGGGAAGCAATTTTAATTGGACCGAAAATAAAATGATCAATAAAATTCCCAATAAAAAACCGGGAATGGCTAGTCCGATGGCCGAAAAAATCATGCTCAATGTGTGCCAATTGCTGTTTTTTTTTAAAGCGGCCAGGATGCCGAGAGGGAAGGCGATCAACATGGACATGCTCATGGCTGCGAAAGCCAGGATAGCCGTATTGGGGAAATATTCCATTATGGCGCTAACAACCGGTTTGCGGTCTATAATGGATTCACCGAGGTCCAGAAAGAATAATTTTTTAGTAAAGTGCATATATTGTTCGGCCAAAGGCCGATCTAATTTCAAGGCTTGTTTTAACCTTTGGACATCTTCAGGACTGGTCATTTTGCCCAGGATTGATACAACCGGGTCACCGGGAATAGTGTGGACCAGAAAAAAAATCAAGCTGCCAGCGGCCCATAGAAAAATAAAAAACGTGCCTACTTTTTTCAGCAGCAAAACTTTCATTTTTTCAGGTTATACTTTTTCAGCATATTGAAAAGGGCCATGCGGCTGATTCCCAGTTTTTCGGCGGTTTTATTCTTATTCCACTGGGTCTCGTTTAAAGTGTTCAGCAGTAATGAATATTCAAAATTTTGGCGAGCGATTTTTAAACTGAATTTATGTTTTACTATTTGGGCAGGATGCTCCAGATCGGGATTGAAGGTGATCAACTTTTTTATTTTAGATTCCAGCTCGCGCACGTTTCCCGGGAAAGAATCGTTTTGGAACATATCAGCAATACCTTGTAATCTAAGCGGTTCGAGTGTTTGATAACCGAATTTTTTAAGAAAATGTGCGATCAGCAGCGGGATATCCTCCAGCCTTTCCCTTAAGGGTGGAATATTGATGGTCAGGTCCTGCAGGCGGTAAAACAAATCTTCGCGGAACAGGTTG
>JBAXOR010000140.1:0-4265 GCA_037133155.1 Chrysiogenales bacterium
TAATTGCGTCCACCGTATCTGACGGCTTGAACCGCGGATGATCAGAGTCCGCCGCCTTGTCTTTACAGCTTTCATCAACAGCGCCCTGCGCCGCGAAGTGAGGGGTTGCAGAGTCATGGCCGCTGCCAGGCGAAAGGCCAGTATCCGGCCCATAGGATTGCTACCGCCAACCTCCCACATACTCCCATCGGCCAGCGGCAGTAAAAAAATCGCCGGTTTATTAAAAGAATCCATCATCTTTTTTTATTGGGCTTGAATATGGGAAATTGGGATCAGCGGGGAGCAGATCCCCCAGTACATTGACCTCCGGCCACGGAACCGGCATTGCATTTACCTCCAGAGGCCACCGAACCAGAAAAGCATTTACTGCCGGTTGCCGTCGAACCGCTATGGCATTGATTATCAGCACTCGCTCCCTGGCTGCAGGCAGCACCATTGGCCACATTAAGGTCGCCCAGGGAAATTACCAGTGGCGGCTCATATTTGACTTTTTTGTGGGCTTGTTTACTGTTTTTTTTCATAAACTACTTATCTCCACTCAAAATAATATAGTACAATATTATAGATATTTCAATTCAGCATGCACATATCATACCGTCTGGACATTGTTTGTAACCTTTTTGCCAAAACACGGTATTCTCTTTATAATGAATACAATCCATAAGCAAAGGCGGTAAAATGGTGGATGACGAACAATTGATGATCCAGGTACGGGACGGCCGGGTGGAAATGCTGGCGATCCTGTTTGAAAGGCACCACGTCCGTTTGTTCAATTTTTTTCTGCGCTTGACCGCCAATCGTCCATTGAGCGAAGATCTGACGCAGGAACTTTTTCTGCGCATTCTTAAATACAGGCATACTTATCGCGGCGAAAGCAAATTCAGCACCTGGATCTATCAGATCGCCCGCAACCTGCACATTGACCATCTGCGCAGCCGCCATCCCGAAATTCCCATTGACGACCTGTATGAAGAAAAACCCAGCCCGCAGCCTTGCCCGGCGCAAACAGCCGAAAACATGCAGGAGGCCGACTTGCTGGCCAAAGCCCTGGAGCAGTTGCCTTTGCGCAAACGCGAAGTGCTCCTTCTCTCTCGCTTTCAAAACATGAAATACGGGGAAATCGCCGGCCTGCTGGAGTGCAGCGTCGAAAGCGTAAAGGTGCTGGTGCACCGCGCCTTGAAAGAGCTGCGCATCCATTACCTGGATCTGCAAGGAGGAACCCGATGAATTGCCAGGAAATCAGAAAAAAAATACCCGATTTGTTGCACAACGGACTGGCCGCTGCCGAAGCCTCCAGCCTCAGGGACCATTTGCTTTCCTGCCCTTCCTGCCGGGAAGAGTTTCAGGAACTTAACGAAACCTGGACGCGCCTGGGCATCCTCAAGGAAGAACAGCCCGGGCCCGAATTGCGCCACAACTTTTACAGCCGGCTCGAATCATACCAAAAAGAACTCATCCCACGGCAGCAGACGGAATGGCGGCAAAGATTCGTCCACTTGCTGCCCAACTGGCCACTCCGTGCGCCGGCTCTACGCCTGGCAGCCGCCGCGTTGATCGTTGTCTTGGGTTTTGGCGCCGGCTTTTTTATCGGGCTCGGCAAAAAAACCAACAACAACCAATTGACCGCCTTGAACCGGGAAGTGGACAGTTTGCAGCAACAGGTATCCCTCTCATTGCTCAGCCAGCCGTCGGCATCGGCCCGTTTGCAGGGCCTGGCCATGACCTCGCGGCTGCAGGATCCCAACCCGCTGCTGTTGAAAACTCTGCTCGACACTCTGGATAACGACCCCAGCGTCAACGTACGCCTGTCGGTGGTTGATGCCCTGTACCTGTTCGCCGACCGGGAACCGGTGCGCGCGGCATTGACCGAGTCGCTTTCGCTACAGACATCTCCCCTGGTCCAGATCGCCCTGATCGATCTGTTGGTATCCCTCAAGGAAAAACGGGCCGCCATTGCTCTGAAAAAATTACTTGACGACAAAAAAATCATCCCCGAAGTCAGGGAAAGGGCCCGCTCTGGAATCAGCCTGATGCTGTAAATACCCATGGCCAAAAAACAACTTTTCCTGCCCGAATTTGTAACCTTCTTTCCAAAAGCTGGTATTACTCTCCGGATTGCCCAAGAGGCAAGGAGGTATTAATGAAAAAGTATTTGCTTATTCTATTCCTGGCCATGGCGACAACGGTTCTGATTCGGGGAGATGAACATTACAAGCTGGAGAAGAAAGATACAATTAACAAAGTCTTCCAATTCACTTTCCCTGAAAAAGAAAAGACCATCAAAATCGACAATGTTTTCGGTTCCATTACCGTCAGCGGCATTCAGGCGGCTGAAGCGCGGCTGGAGGCGAAGAAAAGCCTCCGCGCCGACAGCCAGGATGACCTGCTCAAAGCCGAACGCGAAGTGAAGCTGAGTATGGCTGAAAAAGACAATCAGTTGGAAATTTATGTGGACGGCCCTTTCCGCTGCCGCGACGGTTCACGCAACTGGTCCGACCGCGATTACATCGTAATCTACGATTTCAAGCTTGAGGTTCCGGAACTGACCAACCTGATTTTGAAAACCGTCAACGACGGCGACATCCTGATCAAAAACGTCAAAGGCAACTTCACGGTCCACAACGTCAACGGCCACATCGAGCTGCAGGACATCACGGGCCCGGTAAGCTGCAAAACGGTCAACGGTCGCATCCGCGCCGCTTTCCGGGAAGATCCGCTCGCGGCCTGCGCTTTCACCACGGTCAACGGCGACCTGGAAGTCAGCTGCAGCCCCAAACTGGCCGCCGACTTCCAACTAAAGACGCTCAACGGTGAAATTTACACTGACTACCAGAATGCCACCTATCTGCCCGGCAAAGCCGGAGCGGCGCACTCCGAAAAGGGCCGCTACATATACCGCAGCAACCGCCTCCAGGGAGTGCGCATCGGGGCCGGCGGACCCGAGATCAGGATGGAAACGCTCAACGGCGATATCGTTATTGCCAATAAAAACAAGTAAAGGAGAATCAAATATGAAAACCATGAAAAGATTTTTTTTCCTGCTGCTGGTCCTGGCCGCGGCCGCGACCTCACTGTGGAGCCTGGATAATAGCGGCGAACGCGTCGTCGTCCCTTTCAGCGACCCGGGCAAGCCCGGACTGATCAAGGCCCACCTGATCAACGGCGGCATCCTTGTCAAGGGCTACGAGGGAAAGGAAGTGATCATCGAGACCAGGACGCTCGGTCATGTCGTCGGGAATGATGAAGACGAGAGCGAAACCGAAGGCGATGATGAAAAGCAAGACAAGCACGCCGGCATGATGCGCCTGAAGTCCGGCGGCGGGGGACTGAACGTCGAGGAGAGCAAGAACATCATGGCGATCAGTGTTCCCTCCTGGAAAATGGATATCGACCTTACAATCCAGGTCCCCATGAACGCTTCCCTGGAACTGCACACCGTCAACGGCGGAGGCATCAAGGTGGAAAACGTCAACGGCGACATCGAAGTGGCCAATGTGAACGGCAGTATCATTCTGTCGCGCATCGGAGGGTCGGTCGTAGCCCAGACCGTGAACGGCGACGTCACCGCCACCTTCAACCGGCTCGACGGCAAAAAACCGCTGTCCCTGATCTCTCTAAACGGCGACATCGACATTACCCTGCCCGCCACGGCCAAGGCCGACTTCAAGTTGAAGATCGACAATGAAGGCGAGATTTACAGTGATTTTGAACTGGCGCTGCAGAACAAGACTGAAAAAACCGTCGAAGACAAACGCAGCCATGGCGGACATTACCGGGTGAAAATCGACAAGACCGTTTTCGGCTCCATCAACGGCGGCGGCCAGGAGATCACCCTGAAAACTTTCAACGGCGATATCCTGCTGCGCAAAGCCAAATAAACCCATTTTGTATGGAAACCTTCAGGGACCGGCCCGGCCGGTCCCTTTTTTATTGCCCGTGGAGCGCGCCAACTAGCATTTCCCCCAGCGATGATCAGGATGGCGTTTTTCATTTTTTATCTGATTACTTTCTTTTTTTATCATGTTTAAGCACTTTCATTTCAAGCAAAGATACTTAGACAAAAAGTATAACATAAGAATAAATTGGAAAAAAATGAAAATTTGTAAAAAAAAAAGCAAAAGGATATGATGATTTTTCAAGTTTTGAAATCATTCCAGGAGGACGGTGCCAATGTTCAAAGATCATCCCAAGGGATTGTTCGTCGCCTTTTTCGCCAACATTGGCGAACGCTTCGGTTTTTATACCATGATGGCCATCCTGGTCCT
>JBAXOR010000141.1:0-4240 GCA_037133155.1 Chrysiogenales bacterium
TTACCCAGCGGAGCTGGATAAGAGCCTTTGATAGCAAATTTAAAATTTGTTCTAACCAAGCTACGCTGGATAAGTACCTTAGAAAACAAATTAACTTGTTTGTTTAACAAGCTAATTTGTTTTAAGGTACTAAAAAGCTGACAAATTTTAGAACCTTAAAATAAATTTTTACACTTTTTATGCAAAAATTTATTTTCTAAGGTTCTTATCCGGTTTTTGCCGGGTTAGCATTTACTATAAGGCTCTTACATTCTTTTGGGAATGGAGATGCCCAGGATATGCAAAAGTTTTTCAACCTTATCCTTAAACAGCAAAATCAGGGTTAGGCGCAGATTTTTGATGGCTAAGTTCTTTTCAGCGAGCACCGGGAAAAGGTGGTAGTAATGATTGAATTTCTGGCACAGGGAATAGGCGTAAGCGGCCAGGGAAGATAGTTCATGGTTGGCCAGGGCGTATTCAACCTGGGTTTCAAGAAGTGACAGGTTGAGGATTATTTCCCAGTAAAGTTCTTTTTCCGCAACTTCGAGAGGCGTCAGTAAACCCGGATTTTTTTCCACTGCTAGATCAGCAGCAGCGGTTTTTTTCAAAATACTGTTCAGCCTGACCATGGTGTATTGCAAGTAAGGGCCGCTGTCGCCTTCGAAATTCAGGGCTTCCTTGAAATCAAAAGCGATCACGGTATTGAGGTTGAATTTAACCATGAAATAGCGCAGGGCGGCTACAGCGATGGCCCTGGAGATGGGTTCAGCTTCGGCTGCGCTCAATCCCGAATTGCGGGACTCGAGTTCGTGCTCAGATTTTGCGATCAACTGGTCGATTAGATCATCGGCCTTGACGGCCCGGCCTTTACGCCCCGATACCTCGATATATGATTTGTTTTCCTCTTCCGGCGCCAGCGCCAAGCCCATTTCGCGGACGCAGTCCGGGGTCATGGCCACCATTTCATAAGAAAAATGGATAAAATTGCGGCTTGGCTCCGGATGCCCCAGCTGGTCCAGCACCTGGGCGATCAGGTTCTGCAAATAAGACTGGCGAACGTCGATGACATTGTACACTTTGTCGGCGCGGCCGAATGGCGGCGCTTGCGGTTTGGGTTCGGCAGCAGTCATATGGATGGGATGGCTGTCGGGATAAGTGAAAAACAGCCGGTAGTAAAAATCACAGGGCAGCAGACCGAATTTCCACAGGTTGTAGGCGATATCCTTGCCGACGTAGGTGATGGTTCCATTGGAGCGGACGATGATTTTTTCGATTTTTTCCCGCTCATAGTGAATGACCAGGCAGCCTTCCTTATCCGGGTCTTGCGACCGGGTCATTACCTGGCGGTCTGTCAGTTCCGCCGCCGCCGCTTTAAAAAAGTCCAGGGCAATGACATCGCTTTCACGGGCCAGCAAATCGTACTTGATATCAAGCCTGGCCATGGTGCGGATGTGATCGAGCAAAACCTGCTCAGCGATATAGAGACAAGCTTCGTATTCGGGGTTGATTTTGTCTTCAATTTTTTTGTGCACTTCCCGGCGTGCGGCGGCGTAGTCTTCATTGGCGGCAAACAACTGGTTCACTTCGGCGTAGAGTTCCCAAAGATATGCAGCCAGATTAGTTATTTTTTTTATGGCCGTGATATCCTTTTTTTGGAAATAAAGCAGCCCCCAGACCACGTCGGCGATTTGAATGCCGGTATCATCAATGTAGTTCTGGACCTCGACTTTGTAGCCTAAAAAACGGCAGCAGCGAGCCAGGATATCGCCCAGGCAGGAGTTGCGCAAGTGGCCGATATGGGCCGCTTTGTTCGGGTTGATGCTGGTGTGTTCGACAATGACTTTTTCGGTTTTTGGCGGCATCGACCTGGCCAGGTTTTGCCATTGATAGAGGAGAAACTGGTCGCGGCGGAGATAGAAATTAATAAACCCGCCGCCGGCGACCTGGATAGCCTCAATCTCTTGCAACTGGCCTTGCAATTTTCCGGCCATGCTGTTGGCCAGCAGGGCCGGTTTGTTTTTTGTTTTCTTGGCCAGGACAAAAGCCAGGTAGGTTGACAAATCGCCGAATTTCCGCTCGGCCGGTAAAGAAAACATAAGATCCGCAGCGGCAATTTCATAATCGTTTTTTAATATTTCACAAATCTGTTTTTTGAATTTTTCCTGCAGAAATCTCATGAGGCGTTTCCCAGGTGCGAAGTGCTGTTCCAGAAATCGACCACTGCCCATTGCCGGTGGGAATTTTCCATGAGCAGCAGCCGGGAAAGGGCGGCGTTGCCGGTTCTGAACATCCGGGCCGAGGCCGGGCTCAGCTGCAACAGGTTGCCCAGGATGGCGCGGTTGACCGACGCATGACCGGTAATCAGGATATGTTGGAGGTCGCCTTGCAAAATCCGCTCAAGCCCAATTCGGGTCCGGGCACAAACGGTACTGAAATTTTCGCCCCCCGGAATCGGAAAATCGGGGTCGCTGATCCAGCGCTGGTGGATTTCGGGAAATTGGGCGCGCACGTCGCTGTAATTCAAGCCCTCCCATTCGCCCAAATTGATTTCACTGAATTCGGGGACCAAAGTCAGAGGCAGGTTATGGAAACTGTTGATGATGGCCGCCGTTTCAATTGCCCTTTGCAGCGGCGAGGAGAAAATGGCGTCCAGGTTTTCGCATTTCAGCCTGGCGGCCAGGCGGGAGGCTTCATCACGCCCTTTTTGATTCAGGGGATTGTCAATCCGCCCCTGCAAATGGTCGGTTTCATTGAAAGTAGTGGTCCCGTGCCGGACCAATAGAATCGTTTTTTTGATATGATCCATCACTTTGATTATATAACAGCTTGAGCGGCCGGTCAACCACGTAAAGGCTTGTTAGGCCTTTGCCAAGCCGGTTTTTAGGCACAGCATCAATTGAGAATGGCCTTTTCTTTTTCGATTAGTATGGCATATATTTCCGCGGCGCTGCAGACGTTTTTCAGTCCATCAATAATGTCAGTGCCGGCGGTCAGGCGGGCGATATGGGCCAGGGTTTTTAAATGCAGGCCAATGTCGCGGTCATCACTCATGATCAGGAAAAGCAGCCGCACATCCCGGCCGTCGGGGGCCTTGAAATCGAGGCCACAGCGGATCATGGCCGCGGCCAGAAGAAAATCCGTGAATTCACCGGAAAAGATATGTGGAGTTGCCACCCCTTTGCCGATACCGGTTGATTGGATGCTTTCCCTCTTGACGAACAAACGCTTGACTTTTTTGACATCGTCGATCAAACCTCTTTCTTTTAGAAACAGGGAAAATTCTCCATAAAAACTGCCGGTGTCTTTGCAGCTGTCAGTAAGATAAATATTTTCTACTTTCAGGTATTTGGCTAATTTCATCATAGTCTCCTTTTGATGTCATCGCTGGTTGTAAAAATCCGGTCCGGCCCGGCTGAAATCAAAAACAAATTCTGCTGATCGTCTTTTTCCAGTTGAAATAGATTACCCCAGGAGTCAAGGATAGAATTTGGCGATGGCAGATATTTTGGCACCAGCATTTCCAGGTTTTCCGGATATTCATTATAGTCGCCAAAATAGGTGGTGACGGCGGCGGAAATATTGTTTATATCCAGTTCCAATGTAGCTATTTTCGCTTTATCCAAGTCAGCCATTCCTTGGGCAACTGGATTGGTTTGGCCGCCTTTACCCAGATAAAGAACCAGCACAACGATTAAGGCGATGAAAACGATCAGTATTCCGTATCTCATAATTTCATTTTAATAAAGAAAAAACAAATTTACAAGTAATAGCCTGGAGCATTTTTTTGGCAAGCAAATTCTTTATTTTTGGGATTTAAACTTCAGCAGCTAACTGACTGCCGCGGCTGAGAATTGACCCAAGGCAGGATCCACATCCTGCAGGAGATATTGGCGATCACCCGCCAGAGATTTTTTGTAAAGGGCGGCCATTTTCCCCGGTTGGCTCCGGCGGATGAGCAGCTTCAAGCGGGTGCCGGGGAAGGCGGTCATCATTTCATAATCGCCGCTGCTGTCTCCGGCGACAAAAACCGGTTCACTGTCCAGAAGCCGGCGCAGGTTTTCCGCTTTGCCGGGGCCGAAATTGGGCGCCAACCCGGGCGCCAGTGTGCCTTGCAGCATATTGTTTTTGATTCGCGAAGCCATGCCGATCAACCGCTCGGCCGCGAAGCCTATGCGGCGCATCATGGTGCCGATGATCAGCGGGTTGCTGGCCGTGCTGACGATGACCGGCGCGTTCTACCCGGCCATCGATGCGATCGCCG
>JBAXOR010000142.1:0-4220 GCA_037133155.1 Chrysiogenales bacterium
CTGGACAATTAACCCACTAATTTTGGTATTATGAAGATAAAAAAACGGAGTGTGCTTTTCAGGGTTTTCCCCGGCAACCGCCTAACCATGCCGTTGCTGTTGAATATTTGGGAAAAAAACGGACTGGACCGTTATTTCGACATCCAATTGGCCGACGCTGCGCCGGGGCGGCTTTCGCTCCGCCAAACCGGAAGTGTTGGACCTGAGGATGTTTTTATTTATTCTTTCATGACCCCGCACTTGCCCTGGGTGGCTGAAGAAATCGGGCGTTTGCGTTCAGGAACGGGAGTGGTCCCGCTGCTGGCGGCCGGAGGTCCCCATGTCAGTGGAGAACCTGAACTGGCCTTTGGCTGCGGCTTCAATGTCCTTTTCCGCGGACCCGGAGAAAAAACTTTTCTCGAGTTCGGGCTCGACCTTTTGGCCGGAAAAATTGTCGCCGGTGAAACCGTGATTTATGATGGCCGGTCCATGTCCCTTGCTGATGAAGTAAACCATACCACTGCGTCCTGGGAAGATTATATTCCTGTTTCCACATATTTTAAAACCATACCGCCGCTGGAAACTACGCGCGGTTGTTTCTGGAACTGCCGTTACTGCCAGACGGGCGGGGAAAAACCGCGTTACCGTGGTCATGATTCCATCCGCGCCTACTTGGAAGAATTGCAGCGGCGCCGGATGCCGCGTGTCGGATTTATTTCCCCTTCGGCTATGGAATTCGGGGCCAAAACTCGAAACACGCCGAACCTTGAACGGATTGAGGCTTTGCTCGAGCTCTGCCGGGCGGCCGGTTTCAGTTTCATTGAATATGGAATTTTCCCCTCTGAGGTACGGCCGGATACAGTCAACAGCGATGCCTTAAATCTCCTGCGGCGTTATGTCTCCAACCACCGCTTGACATTTGGTGCCCAGAGCGCTTCGGATGAGCGTTTGACAGCCATTGGCCGCGGCCACCAACTGGACGATATCGTGAACGCGGTAAAGATGGCCAATGACGCAGGATTCGCGGCCAACCTGGATTTTATCATCGCCTTGCCCGGGGAAACGGCCGGCGATCGCCGCGACCTGCTGGAATTAATGAAAACCCTGCGCCAAAAATATCGTGTGTTTTTCCAGTTGCACCATTTTTTCCCCCTTGCCGGCAGCCCGTTCACGCGGCGTTTCCCATCCTACCTGAACGCCGTCGAACGCCAAACCTTCAGTGACCTTAAAAAAAATGGTTTAGCCAGCGACTGGTGGCTGGAGGGAGAAAAAACGGTTCAAAACTATTTCAGCTGGCTGGAGAAAAAATTTCCGGCGGTTTTCAAAGAATATTGTTGATGATAATTTGCTGTTTATACAAGCTGCAAACCTGTTTTTAGCGAATCTCAGGATTTAATTTACCCGCGTATGGCCCCTAATATTTATCCCACCTTAGGTGGCAGACAAATCGCATCCACCAAGATAGGTGGATGATTTGTGCTGCCCCCGGCTTCGCCACCCCCCTTACCCGGAGGGTTGTCTCACTATATGATTTCAATGATTTACATGACTGATTGAAATCATAGTGAGAGCAACTAAGGGGGGATGGGGGGATTGAGTATTTGGTTGTGCGTGCAGTTGAACAAGTGTCTTTTTTTTGCTAAAATTGCGCTAGCGAGGAAAAAGATTATGGAGCAAAAATCAGTGTCACCATTTGCCAGACAAGTCAGCAAAGGCCGGCTGGAATTTTTATTTGACGGGATTTTCGCCATTGCCATGACCATCCTGGTTTTGGAACTTAAAGTTCCCGAACTGCAAAATCGCCTTTCGGCCAATGAACTTGGCGCAGCGTTGCTGAATCATGGTCGGACTTTTTTCAGCTATATCTTGAGTTTTTTTGTGCTCAGTATGTTCTGGTTTTCCCATAACCGGATATACACCAATCTGAAAAAGATCAGCAATACCTGCCTGGCCATTCACATATGGCTGTTGGCCGTGGCGGCATTCTTTCCTTTCTGTGCCCATCTCCTTGGTAAATTCCCAGGCAACCGTTTGACACTGCAAATTTATTTCGGAACAGTTTTTGCCTATTTTTTAGGCATTCTTTTGCTAATCATCACAGCTGAAAAGCAAAAACTGTTCGATCCTGAAGTGGAAGCCAAAGATATCAGGAAGGTGCGCAACGGCTTCCTGAGGTCCTGTGTGATTATTTTAGTCGCATTTATTTTTTATTCATTTTTCAGTTTCGGAAAATAATTCATTGCGTTAATCGCGGCTCTGTAGCGACTGTCTTAATCAAATCCCCTGTCTACTTCTGCAGGGCGATGGCCAGGGCGAATTTTTCCTGCTTGGGAACAGTGACTTCTTTTTTGTAGAGTTTAAATCCCGGCTTGAAGGCTTCAAAAACGTATTTCTCTGGTTTGAGGCGCAGGTTTTCAATTTTTCCCTTCTCCGGGGCCAGTCCCCAGAATTTGCCGTCGATGTAAATGGCGGTTTCGGCCGGGGTGACGGTTAGAAGCACCGATGTCAGGAACCGTTCTTCCGGCGCGGCTGGTTTTTCGGCGGGAGGCGGAGGCGGCGGGGTTTCGGTTTCGGCTGTGTAGGCTTCATCAGCTTTCTGATCGGGAATTTCCTTGTCCGCAGGTTGGGAAGCGGTTTTTCCTGCTTGTTGTTCCAGGTTGATTCTAAGGGTGATATTCCGGGAGGAATAGGAACGCAGGTCGACTGCTTCTTCGCCATAGCCTTTCTTTTTGAAGATCAGTTCGTTTTGCCGCGAGGCCAGGCGCAATGCCGACCTTGATGAGGAAAATTCATAAGCGGCTCCGATAAGCCTGCCGTTAAGCAGTACATCGGCATCATCGGGAACGATCTTCATAATGACATAAACGCCGTCATAATCGTCCATCACGTCGTAAGGAAAATTGAGGGTGCAGGCGGCGTTAAGGCTGATAAAAAACAAGATCAATAATAAAATACTTATTTTTTTCATGTATATATTTTACCATATTTTTTATCAGCGGTCACATTTTGTGGTAGAAGTTTGATTAATCGAATCCTTTTGACCAATCACCCTGTTCTCATTATATTTATCCCTCCCGTCTTCAACACCCCCATTTATAATTGTGCCAAATGGCGCAATTATTAAATAGGAATAAGGGGGGATCTCTTGGTTCTGATGATACGTTCTTTCTTTGCTTTTCCGAATGAAATTGGGTAAAATCAATGAAAATGGAAAAGTTCAAAACCAATTTGCATGAAGACACGCGCTCCATGCAATTCTCCCTGGACAGCAAGGATAACCGCGAATACTCATTAAAAAGAAAAAGTGGCGTATTGATCAGGAGCTTTGACGGCAGCTGGAAAAGCCGGGCATTTGAAACCATTGCCAAAGAGGAAGTCGATAAGCATATGTCCCGGAAATCGTCCGGCCGTTCGCAGCAGATTCCTTTCCCCCCGGCCGAAGCTGCGGGAAAAATCATGGTCGACCATGGTTTTTTGATCGACTTTCTGTGCCGCCTCGGCTTGCAGGAATGGAAATTGCTTTTCCGGGCCCGGCACTGCTGCCGTTCGGTTCAAAACACGCATCGTCAGGAGTTGCATGCCAATTTGGACCATTACAGCATCACCGCCAGGCTGAAAATAAAAAATTATCCGCTGGAAATGGAAATCAGTGAAGGTTCCAGTGAAGGGTTAAAATTCAATCTTGACGGCTTGACGCAACGCATCGGTGAAACGGTTGAAAATTGTAAAAATTTTCGCAAAAAAGCTTTCAATGCCCAGGTTCCGGTCGTGCTGCAGGCGGGCGATGGCGCCATACTGTTTCATGAAATTCTCGGACATTCTCTGGAAGCTGATTATGTGTACCATGGTTTTTCTCCTTTTTCGTTGCGGGATTTGAATGAAACCATTATCCCGGCCGCGCTGACTATTCTCTGTCAGGACAACCGCGATCCTTTTTTTAAGGGTTCACCGGTGGACGACGAAGGCGAAACCTGTCCGTCACCGTTGCTGGTTGAGAATGGCGTCCTGCGCCGTTTCATCGCCGATTATCATTATCAGAAATTGTTGCGCTTGCGAGAAAGGGGCCATGCCCGGCTGGAAGATTTCAGTCACATTCCCCTGCCGCGCATGTTCGCTATTTATGTCCAGCCCGGCGCCTGCCCGGCTGAAGAAATTATTGCGTCCACTCCTTACGGCATTTATGCCCGGGAATTCGGAGATGGAGGATTGGATTTTGGCGCCGGGCGTTTTTTCTTCAATAT
>JBAXOR010000143.1:0-4205 GCA_037133155.1 Chrysiogenales bacterium
TGGCGGGCCAACCTGTTTGGCATGAAAACCTTTTTTGTGCCTCAGGCCATAGCCTATCATTTCCGCAGCGCTACTTTAAAAAAAAACTGGTTAGCGCATTTTTCTCTGGCTTTGGCGCGGCCCGCGCCATTACGCTATCACTTAATTAAGAACCGCTATTTGACTTTAATAAAAAATTTCCGTTATGCTCAATTCTGGTGGACATTGCCGTTTATTGTTGTCAAAGATCTGCTATGGGTATGCGCCTTGACAATAACGGCGCCAAAAATTATAATTGCCCTGGCCGGCTCAAAAAATATTTTCAAACGGGCATTTAGAAAAAGGAGATGGATACAGGGGCATGAATGAAATTATTTTATTTTTGACATTCATCCTGTCATTTCTTTTAACCATTTATGGTACGCCATTGGCTCAGCGTGTGGCATTCCGTTATCAACTCCTTGATCAGCCTGACGGAAAATTGAAAAAACAATCCCAGCCGGTGCCTTACATGGGCGGTGTGATCGTCTATTTTGCTTTTATTTCACCGCTCAGCCTGATGTTTAATTTCAATCAACAGTTGCTGGGTATTCTCTTTGCCAGTTCCATTTTGCTGCTGGTGGGCTTGTTTGATGATTTTAAAGCCTTGACTCCCGGCATCAAATTTCTTTTTCAAATCATGGCCACTTATATTTTACTCAAAAGCGGCATCACCATTGATTTGATTTTTTTCCCCAGGTGGCTGGACATTCTCCTTTCATTTTTTTGGATTCTGACTACCATCAACGCCTTCAATATTATCGATATCATGGACGGCCTGGCCGCTTCCATCGGCGCGATAACTTCACTGACAATTTTTATCATTTCCATTTACGATGGCGATTTTCTCGTTGCCATCCTTTCACTCAGTCTGGCCGCTGCCTTGCTGGCCTTTCTTAAATTCAATTGGGAGCCGGCCCGGATTTACCTGGGTGACGCCGGCAGCATGGTTTTGGGATTGATCATCGGTTCATTGACCATGATGGTCAGTTATACGCGGTTCAACAAGCTGGCCTTTGTTTCAAGCTTGTTTGTCCTGGGCATTCCTTTGTTCGATCTGGCTTATGTCAGCATCTTACGGATCATTAACGGGAAGCTGCCGTTTAGGGGCAGCCCCGATCATTTTGCCTTGCGCTTACGGAAAAAAAAGAACTGGTCTTCACGGCAAACCGTCAGCGCTATTGTTTTACTGCAATTGTTTCTCTCCGGAGCAGTGATTGTCAATTTTTTCTCTACGCCCAAGGCCACCATCCTCAGCAGCATTGTTTTTACTTGCTTTT
This sequence comes from Chrysiogenales bacterium, assembly GCA_037133155.1. Lineage (GTDB taxonomy): Bacteria > Acidobacteriota > Aminicenantia > UBA2199 > UBA2199 > UBA2199. The sequence goes on from JBAXOR010000143.1 coordinate 1,299, forward strand.
TCCTGATTCTGGGTGTGGTTCTCGCTGGCGTTAAAATGGAATGAACATTATCATCGGGGCCGGAATTTCCGGTCTGAGCGCGGGCCATATCCTGAAAGGCGAATCTTTGATCCTGGAAAAAACAAACGGCCCGGGCGGGCTGTCAGGTCAATATCAGGCTAATGGATTTGCCTTTGATTATGGCGGGCATTATTTCCATTTTCAAGATAAAGCAGCCGTCAAGGAATACTTGGAAAAATTCCATGCTTTTAAGGTTTTTCAGCGTAATAGCAAGATTTTTTTACTAAATCGTTTCATTCCTTATTCATTGCAATACCACCTCGCTTATTTGCCCTCGCGCTTGCGCGAAATCATTCTGCGTGAAATGTTTCGTCAGGACGAAACCCGGGCCGACAATTTGGAAGAGTTTCTGCTGAGTAATTTTGGCGAGCAATTAAATGCTTTGTTTTTCAGACCGTTTTTATCAAAATTCTATCGCCGGCCCTTGAGCGAACTCCTTGCCGGCATGGACAAAGGCAGCATTCCGGTCCCGCGGCAGGAAGACGTATGGCGTGGTGCGGTTGAAAAAGAATGCTTCGCGGAAGGCTATAACCCGATTTTTTACTATCCCCGGCAGGCTTTGCAAAAATTCATCCAAAGCTACAGCCTGCCTTTGCTTAACAGGATCAACTTTAAAGAACGGGTGGTGCGGATCGAACTGCGAGAAAAAAAAGTATTTACTGACAAAGGAATTTATACTTATGACAATTTGATCAACACCATGCCTTTAAAAGAGTTTTTATCTATCCTTGAGCCCTTGGCGCCTTTCCCCTGGCAGCGGTTGCAGCACCTTTCCACGCTGGTGGTTAACGTTGTGCTCGCCCGCCGTCGCCGTTATTTTCACTGGCTGTATCTTCCTGAAACCGATACACCGTTTTACCGGGTAGGATATTATCCCGTGGGAAAATTGACCACCGTATATTTGGAAAGAACAGTTGCCGCGAACGAAAAAATTGACAGCCAGGAGATATGCCGGGACATGGTGCAGGCGCTACGCAAAACAGGGATGATTACTGGACCAAGGGAAATTTTATTTCATGACTTGATAAAAATTCCGGTTTCCTACATTGTCTTTGACAAGAATTGGCCATGCCTGGTGCCGCCGGCTCTCAAGTTTATGCGAGAGCAGCGAATTTTTTCAATTGGCCGTTATGGCAGCTGGAATTATTCTTCCATGGCTGATGACATCCAAATGGCTTGGGACACAGCCGCCATGATCAACCAGTGAAGAACAATTCCCGAATTAAAGTTGTCCACCTGATCACCAAACTGGAGCTTGGCGGCGCTCAGTTAAATACTGTGTATACGGCCGAACATCTCGATCCACTCCACTTTGACACTTATTTATTCAGTGGGCCCGGTGGAATATTGACGGCACAATTGGCTGGAGAGGGGCGGATGATCATTATTCCGCAATTGACCAGAGGAATCAGTTTGAGCAAGGATTTGCGAACCCTATTTTCTCTGATCCGTCTTTTTAAAATAATCAAGCCCCAGATCGTTCACACCCATTCGTCGAAAGCCGGCATCTTGGGTCGATTGGCGGCATTTGCAGCCCGGGTTCCGATTATCATCCATTCAGTGCATGGTTTTTCATTTTCTCCGTTTCAGTCTTTATTTAAGCGTAATTTTTATTTGTTTTTTGAAAAAATCTGCCGCCCTTTGACCAGTCATTTCGTTTTTGTGGCTAAAGATGATATCGAGTCCGCACGCACCCATAAACTGCTTGGCGATAATTATTCGCTGATCCGCAGCGGGTTTCCGCTGCAAAAGTTCCAGAACTACATTTCTGACGTATCGGCCGTGAAAACAAAATATCAATTGAAAAGTGACTCCTTGGTCTGCGGCGTAATTGCCCCATTCAAACCGCAAAAAGGGCTGTTCCATCTGTTGGATATTGCTGCCAGAGTCATCTGTCAAAATCCGGCCGTAATATTTTTTATTGCCGGCGACGGTGAGCAGCGGCTGGAACTGGAAGCTGAACTGCAGCGGCTGGGAATTTATCATAATTTCCGCCTCCCCGGATTTTTGCCCGATGTGGAAAATGCCATCGATTGCTTTGATATCGGTATATCGACTGCCCTTTGGGAAGGCCTTCCGCAAAGTTTGGTGCAGCTCCGGTTGAAAAAAAAAGCCGTGGTGGCCAGCGATATACCCGGAAATCGCGAAGTAATTCGAGATGGGGTCAATGGCTACTTGGTGCCGATCAATGATCACGTACGCTTTGCTTCAGCCATATTAAAGCTAGCTACGGATAGGGTTTTGCGCCAGCAGTTGGGAAGTTATGATAATGAGGATTTCAGCGCTTGGGACGTAGCGGTGATGGTCTCAAAGCAGGAAGAACTATATCAAAGATTGCTGAAACACTCCGGGCTCAAGCCTTAGCTGAATCCAGGAGTAATAAAAATGCACATCAGCCTGAATTTACACGGCTTGAATAAAATTTGAGTTGGCCTTATAATAAAAGCAGTAATAAATATAGCAAAGAGGACACGGCATGAACAATGATAATGATAGTCAAAAACTCAAGTTGCTGGTCCGCATCGATGAACTGCAGGCGCGGTTGCAAGCCCCGGGCTATAACTATTTTACCCTGTTGGGGCTGACACTGACTGCGACACAAAAGGAAATCGAAGCGGCGTATCGCAAGTTAGCCGAAGAATTGTCAAATGCTCAGCTTGCGGCTTTGGGGGAGAGTGACGCCGCGCGCCAGGGTCATTTACTGGCCCGGCAGTTGCAGCGTGCCTTCCAGGTCCTCAGCGATTACGGCATGCGCGGCGAATATGAAAAAAGGGGATATAAAGAGTTCGTTGCTCCCGATGCCAAGGAAGACACGATCGAATTTGCCAAGGCTCTCTATCGTAAGGC
>JBAXOR010000144.1:0-4188 GCA_037133155.1 Chrysiogenales bacterium
CGCTGCACAGAAAAACGATAATGCCGGTATTCGGGCTGCTGTAGTTTTTCAGCGCTCAGATATATTGGTTCGCGGCGGAAATTAATCGCCAGCAAGGCCCGGTTGAAACGGCGGATCCATTCTTCAATATGTGGATCAAGCTTTTCCGCCAGGGCGGCTTCACCATATTCGCCGCGGCTGACCAGGCGGAAGAAATAGGTCGCTTTGCCGCCGGCGCCGATCCGTGGCGCTTCCCCGGCTGTGACTGCCTCTCCGGCAGCTTCAGCGTTTCCGATCGTCCCCGCTTCCATGGCCAGGGCATTGCCGGGAATTTTCGGGTCCGAGCTGTAGATAGGGATCAGGAACCAGATCGTATCGCCGCTCAACGAGCCCAGCAAACCCCGCTTGAAGCCGAAGGCAGTCTTTTCTGGCTTGCCGAGCGACTGCAGGTGCCGGTAGGATTCGCCGATCTCAGACGCGAGCAGCGCGCTTTCCAATTCGCTCCACAGCCCCGGCGCCAGGGCTTCAATCTGGCTACGCAAGGCCGCCTTGCCGTCGCGCAGCAGCGCCGCCGCAGCCGAAAGTGCCTCCGGCTTGGCCTTGGGCAGCAGCTCCTTCAGATAGTTCCGGGTATCGATGGCCAATCCCGTCAGCGTGTCGGTCAGGGATTTTTTTAAAAAATCCAACTGCCCGCCCAATTTGAAAAAAGCAAGTTTTTCTCCGCTATCTGTTTCCAGGAGCAAGCGGAAATTCTCAACCCGGATATCCTCTTTCAGACATCCCAGCGGGACCCTCATGATTTCGCCCAGGACAGGCAAAACCGCCAGGGAAGTCCGGTACAAGCGGATCAGGCATTTTCCCTGCAGGACCATCCGTCCCGCAGCTTCGCAGATTTCGGCTGCGGCGGCGATATCAGGAATCAAAACCGCTTCATCGGCCAGCATATCGAAAAGGATCAGTTCGTTCCGCTTCTGGTGCAGGATGCGCAGAAAATCCTCAAAGCGATATCCCAGGCTGGAGAGGCTCAACTTTTCACCGCCGTCAAGGAGGATCCCGACGATATAATTGTCGGGGATGATACCTGAAATATCGCGCAGGGCGATGGTATAAGTTGCGCCTGATTCAGTCTTCAGGGACAGGGTTTCCGCCTCGATCATGGCCTTGGACCTGCCGCTGGAGACGCTGTTGCCTTTGCTGTCGATCAGGTCGTAAATCAAGGAACATGTAAAATTTTCAGGATGCAGGTCTTCGGCCATGAAGAATTTATAATATTCCCTTTCCGCAAAGTCAAGAAAAAACAAATAATATAATTTCTATAGGAATCGCCATTTTTCTGATTTGCACTACCTGTTTTTGGCATTCTTGCACCGGAATCATCGCCGGTACGGGCTAAAACTAAATGCACAATGTAACAGTCATTCAAGTTTTGCTGATTGCAATCCGCTATTTCACTTTGCCCATGGCTTCGCCCTTGACTTTCTTTCCGCCATCGGTGATATAAAGGGCGGTAAAGAAGAGTGGCGCTCCCGTCTTCAGCGCTTTGACCACGATTGCCCGGCTTCTCCCTCCCACAACCATGAGCGACAGTTCCTTGTCTCCGGTCCAGGTCGGCCAGATCGGCACTTCCTTGTCATTCGCATCTACTCCCTTGGCGATAACGATCATCTCTTCACCGACAGCCAGCGTAAAGCCATTGATTCCCACGCCAATAAGAGAAGCTGTGTTTGCCATAGGGTCGGTCACCTTGTAAAGGGTGATACTCGCAAGCTCGCTATCGGGGGATTGCGCATACATAAATAAAACCATGGCCATTGCACCAAAGAGAAACAAGAAGATAACCTTTTTCATTTTTTCCTCACTTTGAATATGATTTCGTATCATAAACTAAAATATTTTAAGCAAGAATTGTGCCACAACCCACTAAAAGCATTTGAAATCCACAATATCCTCATGGGTACTGGCTTTAAAAAATATCTCGGGGTTTGAATTGTTTGGAAATGAAATGAATTTAAATGAGAAATGTAAGAATGGATTTACAAATATGTATAATTTTTATTACAAATCGCGCTCTTTGACTCTATTGGCAAATCTTTTTTTTTATTGGCAGGAAAATTAATTTTCTCCGTGAGAGAATTTTAAGAAAAAACTTTTAAAATTGCATTAACCCGAATTTCTCACAGATATTGTTGCGAAATTGTGCGGCTGGGTTTGGAAACAAGGAAGGTGACCGAGGAGACTGGAGACATACCGTTAGTACGATGGAGGTATCCGACTGAGCCTGAGTCGGAGGGTTAACCCACCAGATGATTTTAATGTATTTTGAAATCATGGTAGGAGCAACGCAGTAGACATGCCCATATCCGCAATTACAGCAAATATTTGTGAGAAATGCGGGTTAACCAATGTGAATACCGCATCCCTTTCCTTAAAAATATTTAAAAAATCAAACTTGTGTTCCCAACATTTTTATGAAGTGTTAAAATATGGGTATGAAAAAACTAATGCTTTTTTTTTGGGCCGGAACTTTCATCCTCTGCGGGCAGGACGTGCGCCCGGTCAAGGATGATATCGGTTATTGCTGGCAGCGCCCGCAAATGCAACGTTTGTTGAATTACCTGGCCGCGAGCGACCGCCAAGCGGTCTCCGTCCGCAACCTGGTGGCCGGCATTGCCCCGCACGATGACTATCTCTATGCCGGGCGTATATATTATCCTTTATTTAAAAAACTGCGCACCCGGGAAGTGGTGATCTTCGGCGTCACCCACGGTACGGTGCGCAAGGAAATCGGCGATCCGCAAAACATTCTTATTTTGGATGAATACCCTGCCTCGTCGGGATCGAGTGGGGAGATTAAAATTTCCCCCTTGCGTGAACTACTAAAAAAGCTGCTGCCCAAAGAAGATTATATGGTAAGCAACCAAGATCACTCCCTGGAACATTCCATAGAAGCCCTGGTACCCTTCCTGCAATATAATAACCCTGGCATCAAAATTACCCCGATCATGGTCACGGCCATGCCTTGGGAAAGGATGAACGAACTTTCCGAACGCCTGGCAACAACTTTGGCCACATATATTAAGGAAAACAATCTGCAGCCGGGCAAGGACATCTTTTTTTTGATCTCAGCCGATGCCAACCATTACGGCCGGGATTTCGGCAACACTCCTTTCGGTGAGGATGAAAAAGCCCACAGCAAGGGAACCGAACAGGACAAGCACTTTGCCCAGGCCGCTTTTTCAGGGCCGCTGAGTGACAATAAAATCCGAAACTTGACCCAGGAACTCTGGGGAGAAACCTACAAGGATTACCGCAATACTTACTGGTGCGGGAAATACGATATTCCTTTCGGACTACTGACCATCAATAAAACCATAATTAAAGCGGTCGGGCGTGGGCTGAAGGGAAAATTGTTTCGTTATACGGACACCTACAGCGATGGCGTCATTCCCTTGAAAAAAGCGGGACTCGGCATCACCGCCCCTTATTCCCTCAAACACTGGGTGGGATTTTTTTCAGCGGGATTTTACCTTGACCGCTGATGGCTTGAATATGCCGGCCAGGGAAATGGATCATGCTGATCCGGAATTCAACGGCCAAAGAACTTTGGCTGTTTTTTTTCGTTATAATAAGTAAAATGCAAGGAGTAACACCATGAACCAAACACGCACCATTCTTGGCTTGCTGATTATGATCTTTTTCGCCATTCCGATCCTTTTCGGCATTATTTGGGCCGTGGGCCTAACCCAGGCCGTGGTTTCCTCAAAAATGCTGAGTGAACTTCCCCGTGAGGTAATAGCCGAAATTCCCGATCTTGTGGACGGGGTTCTACTGGCGGCAAAAGACGAAAATATCCAAATGCACCCCGACGCCCGGATTTGGCTGACTGCTGTTGCCGGTGTGGCTAAGACTCCCAGGGAATTGCTGGAGGAAACCGGTTTGAACGACTGGCTGGAAAAAGAGCTTTCCGGGACCCTGCGCATGGTCGGCGATATCCTGAATGGCAAGACCGAGGCCAGGAATGTCTGGCTTGACCTGCGCCCCCTGAAACAGGCATTAAACCACCCGTCAATGGAAAACTATCTCATGCAAGTCATGGAAAAACTTCCTGCCTGCAGCCCTGAGCAAGCCGGCGCCTGGGGGCGGATAATCCAGGACCAGGAGCATTACGAGGAACTGCCCCCATGTCGGCCGGAAGCTTCAATGAACGCA
>JBAXOR010000145.1:0-4167 GCA_037133155.1 Chrysiogenales bacterium
TTAAATCCGTAAATCATCCTCTGCAAGCTCATGTATTCCGGGAAAAAGCAAAGAACCTCAACCAGGAGAATGGATAGTAAAACAGCAAGCAGTGAATACAAAAATCTTAGCCAGTGCCGGCGTTCCAGGCTCAGAAATATCAGCGCACTCCAGGCCAAAGCAGTAAAAAACATCAGCACGGAAGTGACCATCTCCAACGAGTGCCAGGGCGGCCGGTACAATATCTGGTAAAAGCCAAAAGCTAAAATGGCGATCACTAAGGGAAAACTTCTTTCCTGAAATATTTTCATCATTGGTTTTTTATCATAAACGAATTTGTTTGCTTTTGTCAAATGCTGCTCAATGCCCATGTTTAGTGAGGCGATTGTTTGCTGATTATTACCATTATTTTTCAGATTTTATTGTCCTTGTTTTACTTTTATCTTTTATCTTTACTTTTTATTATAGTTCACCTATAATTTTCATGGAGGACAAAGTGGAAATATTGAACATCTTGAAAAAATTCAACGGCCGGCGCCTGGACAATTTCCCCGATATCCACCACAGCAACCTGTTCAAAAGGATCAGGGAAAATTTCCACCTGGAACTGTTTCTCAAGGGCGACAATATGCTGTTTTCCCCTTTTTATACCCTGCTCCGCGGCGAACCATTTCCGGAACTGGACAACTTCCTGGCCCAGAACGAAGAATTCATGGACAGCCTGAAGGATTTCATCGTCAATTCGCTTTTCGTCTACAGCGCCGTGATCGAAGAAAACGCCAATTACCTGTCCAACGAACAGGACATCATTATCGGCCGCCTGATGTATCGCTCCCATCACAAATTCGAAGTAAAATTTTATTCCCATTACCAGGAAGAGCTGCAAAGCGCCTACAATGATAAAATCTATCTCGGCCGAATTTTTATCGACTTGAAGAAATTCGAAAAAGATTACCTGGGCTTGAATGAATATTTTCATTCCATCCTGGAACAGAACGCCAAGATCCAGGAAAGGGCGCTCCATAAACTGCGCTACTATGACGAGTACAAAAAACCCTACCTGGACGAGATCAATTACCTGGCCAAGGAAGTCAACTCCGAAGCTTTGGAACGGATCAAGCTTTTCCCCAAAGGCAACCTGAAAACCACCTCGACCGTCGCCTTGGTCGAAAGCATCGACAACCTGCTGCATATCCAGAACCTCATGGTCGAACTGAAGGATTTTACCCTGGAATTCGAAAACAAATTGCGCCTGGGTGAAGAAACCAACTATGTCAAATACCTGTTCAAATTTTCCAAGGACCTGATCAACGACATCAAATACCTGAGCAAGCTGTACTACCTGATCAGCAACAAAATATCCAAATATTCCATCATCTGATGCTCAAATCTTCGCGCTGGATCAAGGAGCAGGCCGAAAGCAACCGCCTGCTCGACCCTTTTGTCGCTGTTTCGGTGCGCTCCGGAGTCATTTCTTACGGCCTGGGACCATACGGCTATGATCTGCGCCTGGACAGGACCTACCGCCGCCCGGCCGGCCCGCCGGCGCTGATGGACCCCCACCAGATGAAGGACACCCATTTCGAAACCCTGTGCGAAGACCTGATCATCATCCCCGCCGGCCATTTCATCCTGGGCCGGAGCGTGGAATACTTCCGCATGCCGAAAAAAATTCTGGGGCTGGTGTTCGGCAAGTCCACTTATGCCCGCTGCGGCATTCTGGTCAACGTCACCCCCCTGGAGCCCGAATGGACTGGATTCCTGACCATTTCCATCGCCAACTGCGGCGCCTGGCCGGCCGCACTGCATCCCGGCCAGGGCATCGCCCAGGTCATCTTCATCGAAAGCGCCGACCTGCCGGTCATGTCCTACAAGGACCTCGACGGCAAGTACAACGCCCAGGACGAGATCACCGTCGCCAAGATACAGAAAGGATGAAGGCAAAAGGCCTTTTGTCGCCAAAGTTGAAAGAGGCGATCCAGAAAGGCTCATTCATCAAGCACTGCCCGTGTTCGCCAGGCACCGTAACCTGCGGTTATTTCAACCTGAACCTGCAGACAGGTTGCCTTTTCGACTGCAGCTACTGCATCCTGCAAGCCTACCTGGAAGATAAGACTCAGGCCGTGTTTTATACAAATTGGACTGACCTGGAAGACGAATTGCAGAAATTCCTGTCTGTGAACAAAGAAGTGCGCATCGGCACAGGCGAGTTGAGTGATTCCCTGGCTTACGAAAGCATATACCCTACTGCCAAACGCATTCTGGAGTTATTCCGGCATTTTCCGGATACGGTTTTTGAATTCAAGACCAAGGCAGCACATGTGCGAGCGCTGCTGGCAGTGAAAGAAATCCCGAAAAACATCGTAGTGTCATGGTCTTTAAATCCGACACCAATCATAAAAAACGAGGAACTGCTCACCCCAACTTTATCCAAACGCCTGCTGGCCATGGAAGCGATCCAGAAAAAAGGCTACAAAGTCGGTATCCATTTCGACCCACTCATCCTCTTTCCGAATTGGCAAAAACATTACCGCGAACTCATCAGCCGCCTGACCGCGGTTATCCGACCGGAACGCATTGCCTGGTGGAGCCTGGGCGCCCTGCGCTTTCCCCCGGCCTTGAAAAAACACATCTTCCGCCATCCCGATTCCCAACTGTTCTGGGGGGAGCTGATCCAGGGCCAGGACGGCAAATACCGTTATTTCAAACCGCTGCGCCTGGAATTATTCCGTTTTATCAAGGATGAAATAAAAAAGCAGGTTACAAAAGAAATCCCGCTCTATCTTTGCATGGAAGATACCGATACCTGGCAGGAAATATTCCCGAAAATTCCGGCTAGGGAAGAGACCATTAACCGGTATCTTTATGAATCAGCCATGCGCCAAGTGAAAAAATAAAATGAAAATCGGCTATCCCTGCCTCAACCGTTCCATCGGCTGTACCCCCAGCCACACCTTCCGCCTGGCTTCTTATTCACCTGAACGCCTCATTGAAATGGTTCAGCAGAACCTGCATTGCCTGATGCGGATACTGGAGTACAACCGGGAAAACGGCTTGCTTTTTTTCCGCATCACCTCGGATCTGGTGCCCTTTGCCTCGCATCCGGTTTGCACTGTCCCCTGGCCTGAGACATTCGCTTCAGAATTCTCCGCTATCGGTGCTGTCATCAGGCGCAACAGCATGAGAATTTCCATGCACCCGGACCAGTTCACCTTGATCAACTCCCCCAATCAGGACATATTCAGGCGCAGCGGCGCTGAATTGGCCTACCATGCCCAGATCCTCGATCTGCTGGGACTGGACCGGACGGCAAAGATCCAAATCCACGGTGGCGGCGTCTACGGTGACAAGACAACCAGCCTGGACCGCTTCTGCCGCCGCTTTGAACTGCTTGGAGAGAAGATCCGCCGTCGACTGGTCGTGGAAAACGACGACCGTCAATACAGTGTGGCCAACTGTTTGCAGATAAGCCGGCGCACCGGCATCCCCGTGCTCATTGACTCTTTTCATCACCAGTTGAACCGGAACGGGGAAGACATGGCCACGGCACTGGGCATGGCAGCAACCACTTGGGGAAAAAACGACGGCTTGCCCATGGTCGACTACAGTTCCCAGAAAAAAGATGCACGGAATGGCAGCCACACGGAAAGCATCGATTTGACAAATTTTGCCGAATTCATGGCCGCCAGCGACGGACTCGATTTCGATATCATGCTGGAGATCAAAGACAAGGAGAAGAGCGCCTTGCGCGTCCGGCGTTTTCTGGCTAAAATAAAAAGAACTTAATAATTTAATGGGGACATTCTTGTTGGACCGGAGGCAATGATGGTCAATCTATTTGGCGCAGCGGCAGTCATGGCCGTGATTTACATGACACTGGTTTTTATCCTGGCCATGGTCAAAAAAAATAACGGGATCGTCGATATCGCCTGGGGCCTGGGATTCATCCTGGTTGGCACCGGGGTGTTCATCCGGTACGGGCAGGGCCGGACCCGGCAATGGCTAGCCCTGACGCTGCTTTGGATCTGGGGCGGACGCCTGGCTCTGCATATCTTCCGGCGCAACCGCGGCAAAGCAGAGGATTTTCGCTATGCCGCCTGGCGCAAAAGTTGGGGGAAATATTTCGTTATCAGGAGCTTCGGGCAGATATTCATGTTGCAGGGACTTTTACTGTTATTGGTCATCGCA
>JBAXOR010000146.1:0-4107 GCA_037133155.1 Chrysiogenales bacterium
CCAACGGCCAAAGGCCGAAGCCGCAGGGCCAGCCGCCGAATCCGAAACCGCAAGGATGGTGCATAGCCGGACCCGCGCCGTCAACAGGGACCTGCAGCTTAGGTATCGCACCAAACAGTTGCATTGCCGGAGGATCCCCAAGCCGGTACTGTTTTGCTGGATCGGCTCCGCAATAAATTTGCAACCCCACTTGCTAATTTTCAAGCAGTTCAAATGAAAAGTTCCTTGTCGCTGCTGGGGCTGGGCGATTTGTTCATAGAAATTCACTTGCCTGAAAATCTTCCTTTGCTCAGTGAAAAGCGGTTTATGCCTTTCCAAACAAACGCATCCGCTTCCGATATTTGCTGGGAATATCACATTATTGCTGTTGGTTCACAGACATCCACGACGCCTGATCAGCAAATTAACCTCCACCAAGCCAGGGTTAACCGTCTGGGTGATGGGAACGCCATATTGCGCATGCCACAGGTCCAAAAGCGCCTGGAACAAGCCCGGGATCATACTGAATGGTTGACAATTGAAATGCACCCAGGAGCGGTAACGGTCCTTGATTTTAAAGAAAACCGGGCCGACATGTTCATCAGCCAGGAGTTCGCAACCGAACTTGGAAATCATGGCATCGGGCCGGCCATGCTGGCCCTTTTTATGCCCCATTTTTCGGCCATGCTGCTCCACGCCTCGGCCCTGGTACGCAACAACCGGACGGCCATTTTCCTGGCCCCGGACGAAGGCGGCAAAACCACGGCCGCGCTTCTGGCTTCTTCGGGCACCATCCTCAGTGACGATCAGGTGCTGGTTCGCCAAACCCATGTTGGTTTTCAAGCCAGCGGTACACCCTGGGGGCTTTACTGCAACAGCAAACTCCAGGCACCGCTGAGCGGCCTTTTTTTACTGGAGAAGTCCGGGCATTTCGCCCTCAATCCTCTGCCACCAAAAGAATTGAGCCGCTATCTCTGGGAAGAACACAAAAATCAACTGGCCATTCTGCCACCGCCATTGCAAACAAAGGCCCGCAAAATCATCGTCGCCATCAGCAACTCGGCGCCAACCTGGAAACTATCTTTTGCCAAAGACGCAATCGACTGGGAAGCAATAGACAAAGCAATGGCTGGTTGATATTTATAGGGTAAAGGGATTTTCCGCAGGCCGCGCTTTACTGGCGGGTAGCGCTCCAGGTTCCGGAACCATCGCCGTTGGCCCAGATGCCGCTCATGTCGAACAGCGTTCCGGTCAACACGTATTTTTCCCAGTTGTCATAGGTTATAACGATCTTGTTGCTGGCACCATCCCAGGTACCGCTATAACCCCGGTCATCACTGAAAGTTCCGGACAGGACATCATGGCCGGAGAAGGTGATGATGGCCTCAATTGCGGCGGTGGTGGTATCAGCGTAAGCAAGGGTTATTTTCCAGGTGGCGCGGATATCGACCAGGCGCGCTTCCAAGGCCACATTGGTATATACGGTGAAGCTGCCCTCGGCCGCCAGCCGGGCGCCTTCATAAACGACTTCGACTGTATGCAGGTAGTTCACAGCCGTGTATGCATATTCAACTGTGGTCAGTTCTTTATAAACGTGCTGCCCGTTTGCCGGGGTGCCCTGAACACCTTCTTTTACAGTCACCGCTAATTCATAGTCGGGGATCCCAAAAAAACTGCAGCTCAACAGCGGCACAATCAGGATACAGGCGGACAACCATAACCGGTATACCGCAAGCGCGGAATTTGTTTTCATTTTCATGCGCGTAACACCTCTTTATTTAAATCGTAGCTTTCATTATATTACAAAATCAGACGTATGCAAGGTTTTGCGGTAATTTTCTTTTTTTCCCCAACCCCGGAAACTTTTGCAAGAAATATTGCATCTTAATATCCTTGGCAATGCAAGAAAAGCGCAGCTGAAATGTTGTATAATATAATTCTTGAGCGAAATGTATAGAAAAAAACAGGCAATCAACATGGAAGCCAAAGTCAAAAGACAGGTAATTATATTGTCCATCCTGCTGCATATCCTGGTCCTCGTTTTCTGGGGAAGTTTCATCACTGTCGACCTGTTCCAAGCTTTTCCCGCAGCACCGCCGGCCGCACTTAAAAATGAGCCGCTGGTCTTTGATCTGGCACCGCCGGCACAGCCTAGCCTGCCACAAGAGGTGATCGCCACCCCTGCCGATGCCAAAACCACCAAACAACCTCAAAAAGCCGATTTTTTATCAGACAAAAACGCCCTGGCCCGCAACCAGGAACCGGCCCCAGCAGGGACTCCAATGGGCAATGATCCCTTTGCGCGGGGTGATTTTGTTTCCCACGACCTGCCGCCGCAGCCTGCCAGTCCGGAAAGAGAAGCAGCCGCTGTACAGCCCAAGGAAAAAGCGACGGAGATCGATAAAAGCCTGGCAGAAATGAGCCAGGACCTGCTGACTGAGGAAATGACGGAACCATCCAAACCACAAAACGCTGAATCAGCCGGAAAAAACAAAACCCCCCTTCAACTTCCCCTGCCGGGAGTGCAGCACGATCATCGCGATTCACAGGTGCCCGACTCGGGCGGCTTGTCCTTTAACACCTATAAATGGGATTTCGCCCCTTACATGCTGGAACTGAAAGAACGCATAAGCCGCAACATCTTTCCGCCCCTGGCTTTTTCCCAGCTGGGCATGATCGACGGCGACACCCTGCTGCGCTTCAAGATCTATCCCAACGGCGAACTGCGCGACCTGGAACTGCTCGCCTACCAGGGGCACCGCTCGCTGATGGAGACCAGCACTCTGGCGGTGAAAGTGTCGGCCCCCTTCCGTAAATTACCCGGCGATTTCCCCGAACCTTATTTGCAGGTAACGGCTAAATTTTCCTTCTTAATCAAGAACAAGCGAGGCTGAACATGAAAAACGTATGGGATTTTCTGGTCAAGGGCGGCATCACCATGATTCCCCTGTTTCTGTGCTCGATCACCGGCCTGGCAATCGTTATTGAAAAGTTTATTTCACTGCGGCGCCGCAAGGTCATCGTACCCGAAGTGGTCAGCGTGTTGGAGAACATCAAGGGAACGAACGACTTCCCCCTGGCCGTTTCCATCTGTGAAAAGCACAATGGTCCATTTGCCAATATCATCCGTATGGCCCTGGAAAACCATTCTCTGCCCCGGGAAGAAATCAAGGAAATCCTTTTTGATCAGGGACGCCAGGAGGTCCACCAGCTGGAAAAGGGGTTGGGGGTATTGGAGACCGTCGCCGGCATCGGCCCCCTGCTGGGTTTGCTGGGCACCGTGCTCGGCATCCTCAAAGTCTTCAAGGTCATATCGGTAATGGGAGTGGGGCAAGCCACATCATTGGCCGGCGGCATTTCCGAAGCCCTGATCACCACCATCGCCGGGCTGTTTATCGGCATTCCGGCGCTGGTGGCCTACAACTACTTCGGCAGCAAGGCCGAGGGGCTGGTGTTGGAAATTGAAAAATACTCCAACCGCCTGCTCAACAAAATCGGCATCATCGCCAGCGAAACAGAGAAGTGAGCCCATGCAGCTGCGCAACAAACCGCGAAAAAAGATTTTTATCAACATTACCTCGCTGATCGACGTCATCTTCATGATGCTGTTGTTTTTCATGATCACGTCTACTTTTTTGGAGCAGCCGGGGATCAAGCTCGAGTTGCCGGCGGCAAGAACTTCCGCCAATGCCGAACCACAGGAGTATGTGCTCACCGTCGACAAAACAGGCGAATTGTTTTTGAACCGCCGGGCCGTGACCCTGGCCGGACTGGAAGCGGAGATCAGAAAAGCCCTGCCGCAGATGAAAGACAGCGCTCTGGTGCTCAAGGCCGACCAGGAAATTACCCACGGCCTGGTTGTGCGCGTCATGGACATGGCCAAACGCGGCGGTATTAAAAAACTTATTATTGGCACCAAGCCGGAGAAATAACCTTCCTTTCGGGAAACCGCTGAAGGGGTCCAATATAGTCACAGTATTAATGAATATTGCCGATAAATGGCTATTTTTGTAATTCGCGCCCCAATTTGACACCCGGAAATTGACATGCTACAATCCTTTAGGGTGACTTTCGCAAAAATACAATGAAAAAACTGGAAGTAAACCATATCAGAAAATCATTTCGCAA
>JBAXOR010000147.1:0-4093 GCA_037133155.1 Chrysiogenales bacterium
GATAATTGCCAATTTTTTTTCCAGCAGCACGGCCAGGGGGCCGATGGGTGTATCCCCGTATTCATTTTTTAATATTTTGACCAAAGCTGCGGTTTTACGGAAAATAGTTTCGGGCAATGGCCGGTCCAAATTTACCCTGCTGTTTTCATCGGGAAATTTTATTGCCAGCGCCAAGATCTCCCTGCCCAGATTGGAGATTCTGGAATCGGCAAGGGCGATTTTATAAAATTCACGGTTCAACTCATAATAAATATTCACCACTTTTTGGGCGCTGGCTGAATAACCACAGAGATAATCGCGCGTGTTTCGCAACTCCCGTAGGGATTGGGCCTTACCATTGTTTGGGATGGTGGTCATAGTTTGCTCGGCATAGCATTTTTTACTATTTATGCTGTCGTCAGGATTGCCCGGGTCGGGGTAGAGACCGGAAATATAATCCTTATAAACATTGTAGGCCGGTTTGGCTTCGCTGGTGCTGCGCAGAATCCCCCAGGGCGAAACGTTGGGGTTGGGGTCATCGATGATTTCATAAAAAAATATTTTTTGCGGATAATCCTTGCGGGCCCTGGCATGCAGCATATCCAGGTAGCGGAGGGACTGCATGGGTTCTGAAAATTGGTGGGTGTTCCAGCCGGTTTCGGTGATCCAGAAAGGTTTGTTGTCCTGACCAGATTCTTGGATGATTTGTTTTACCGCCGGGATGAGGTGATCGCCATTTTCCAGCAGTTCGTACATTAAGTAAACTCCCAGATCTTCGTAAATGTGATGGGAAATAATATCAAAATATCCGCCGGCGTTATCCAGGATGTATTTCAGCCAAAAATACCATTCCGTGCCGGCTTGGGTTGTGTGACTCAGTTCGGGTCCGACGATAAATGCGGTCGGGTCAGCGGCGCGGATGGTTTGGGCAGCCGGCAAAAAAACCTGCTGGACGAATATGTCCTTTCCATAGGCAAAGAAGTCCCTGAGATTGGGTTCGTTCCATATGCTCCAGTATTTGATTTTATTTTTATAACGATTGATGATGTTGTTGACAAAACCCTTCCAATCATTGCTGTCGGCAGCCGGATAGTTAACTCCCGCATTGCCGTTGGCCCAGGCCGGGGTGTAGGCGATAGTGGCGTAAATCGATAGACCGTTGGCGGTGGCGTAATCGGCTATCCGGTCCACTTCGCTGAAGTTGAAATTACCCTTGCTGGTTTCAATAAGATACCAGTTGATATCGATACGGATCCAGGTAATCCCTGCTGCTTTGACTTTCGCCAGGATGGCATTTTCGGCCAAGTGAACATTGATGCCGTATGGGTCGGGAGAAATGGAGATGGCAATCAGTGGAATTGCTGCCAGCCAGATGAGGCCTACGAACAGCTGCAATTTTTTCATGCTTATATTATAGGTTAAATAAAAAAGAATGCAACTGCTTTACGGCCGACGTGGCTCCGGAGTAAGCCATTTATTTCATCTTTTTTCCCTGCCAATTGCGGACATTGTTGGCATACTAATTTTTTTGTAAAGGCGTAAATATCCGCTACTGTACAAGAGGCTGTATTTTGCCGAACGCTGCAGGCGGGTATCGAGTTCCTGCAGTTGGTAGGTTTGCATGGGCCAGGGATTAAGCTGCAGGTGCAGCAGGATGTATTCCGCTTCGCCGGTCGCGGGCAGCATGAATATCGCTTTGCGTTTTGGTATATGGGGGATGAGCGCCGATTGCGCAGCTACGGAAGCTTTTTCGGGAATCAAAACCAGGCAACGCTTAATGAAAGGATATTCATGGATGAATTGGTATTTTTCGGGAGCGAACAGGTTCCATTTGAAATTGCCCAGGTTGATGATCACTATTGCCAAGACCAGCCATCGCCAGGATGGCCGAAGCGCGCGGTGATTTTTGGCCGCGGGTTTCTGCAGGTGCTCCAAGGCCAGCAGCAAAGCCAGGAATAAAAACGGAATCAGTGCAGCGCCGTAGTGAAGACCGAAGGTGGCCATGGTCGGGATGCGGCTGCTCCAACCTACCACAAGGGGCGGCAGGATCAACAGCGCGGCCAATGACCATAATGGTATGAACAGCAGGGGCAGGAAATATTCAGCCAAATGGCCGAGGTTGGCAATTGGATTCAAATCATTGAGCAAACGCAGTGGCTGGGCCACGGCTTGTTTCAAAATTTCCAGCGGTGTTTGGCCGTAATCCTGCCATTTATTGATGAACTCATATGTTTGCCCAGCCTGAACCTGGTCGCGGAAAAAGGGAATAAATACGGTCATTGTGAGCAGGATATACAAGGCACTCAGCATCAGGGCCTGATACGCGGTTTTTTTCCACTCCGTCCTTCGAGCCAGCCACAGACAATAAAAAAAGGTATAAACCGCGAAATCTTCTTTGATTGCCAAGGCCAGAATGATGAATAAAAAAAACAGGAAGTTTTTATTTCTGACAGTTAATAAATAGTAACTGCCAAATATGAACAGCGGGAAAAACATTTCTGGATGAAAATCATATGTCAGGCCGTTGAGCAAAGGACGGTAAGTCAGGTAAATCAATGCTGCCGCCAAGGCTGTCTTGGTGTTCCTGAATTTATGTTTGGCGATCAGGTACAATGGTATGGCAGCCGCTCCCACGGCCAGCACTTGAATATACAGCAGAAACAGCGGCCCTTTAAAAACCAGATACAAGGGTGCCAGCAAAAAAAGGACCGGGGTGAAATGGATGGCCAGGTGGCTGCCCCAGCCGAAGCCATGGAATGGTTCGGCCATGATATCCCCTTTCATGGTGCTTGACATGGCGTAGTCGAATATGGAAAGATCCCAGGCGTTGGTGGCGAAAGAAAAATGCTGGACCGTGCGCAGCAGGGAAAACAGCAGCAGCCAGGCCAGTAGGAAATTACAGAAAAAAAGATTCTGCCGGTAAAAAACCAAGGTCTTTGTTTTGAGTAAGCCTAAATTTTTTTTAATCGTCAGGCTCCCGGCAACGAGTTGGATTCCTTGCGCCTGGCGGAGATGAACATCCAGGCTGCTGTATAAAGGACGATACTGCAAACCATCCACTTGAGAAAGGTCAACGGCAGAGATTTTACGATGAAGGCGGCCAGAAATACGCCCAGGACGCCGGCGATGGTCAGCGATAACGCCGCTTTCCGGTCGTAAGCGTTTTCCTTGACGAAGCGGGTGCTGCCGGCGGCCATCAGCATGGCCGTGGCGGTCATCATGATAGGAAAAGCTGTCAGCGGGTGCATGCCCAGGGCGTAGACCATGGCCATGCAGGGGGCATAAAAGCCGACGCCGATGGTCTGCAGGGCGCCGAAAACAAAACTCATGATTATGACGAGGACCAGCTTCCAGCCCGTCAAGCCGATCGCTTCGCCGCCCAACGGCATGAGCCCGAGCAATCCGGCCAAGATAATCAGGGCCACCACTAAAAGGCCGATCCCCATTCCCAGTTGAATCTTGGGGCGCGACATCCTGGCCACCACGCCGGCGCCAAGCACAGCCCCGAGCGGCGCGGCGATCGACATCAAGATCAGGGTGAGTGGCTCGACTTTGACCGCGGTCATGAAAATGAACGCCTGGGTGACCGTGGGTATGGTGTTGCCGACATTCATCGTCCCCGGGATTATCCGGTCATCAACCAGGTGGAAAAGTTTGAAAAGGGCGGTCTGTTGGGCAAAACTTCCGATCCCCAAGGTATCGAAAAAATTTGTAATGAACCCGGTGCCAAAAAGCCCGGGCCATGGTTTGCCGGAAAACATTTTTTTATTTTTGATGACATTCGTCAGGTAAAAATACCCGAAAAAGGTTGTCATGAGACCGAGGACGGTTTTCAGAATGATAGCCATGGTTTAACAGCTCACGAAAAAAACATGGCGGGAGTCAACACCACCCGAGACGCGTCTTTTACTTGCAGGAAATTTGTTTTTATCCATTATGGAATTTTAAGCAGTATTAAAATAAAAGTCAAACAAGCGCATTGCCTCATCAAAAATCCATTTGAATCAGGTATCGTTGCCTCAAATAACAATCTACCCGAAAAAAAATACTTATGATATACTCCCCCCTAAGAGTTGACAGGAGGAACTTATGGCTTTTCTTGAATTCAAAGAAA
>JBAXOR010000148.1:0-4076 GCA_037133155.1 Chrysiogenales bacterium
TGTCATGGAGATTTTGAAAAAGATCGCACAATGCCTGGAAAATGGCGACGAAGACGCTGTCCCGCCTTTGGTGCGCCAAGCCATTGAGGAAGGAATTGTTGCCAAAACCATCCTGGATGAAGGCTTGATCGCCGGCATGAACACGGTGGGCGAAAAATTTCGTGTCCACGATATCTTTTTGCCCGATGTTCTGCTGGCGGCCCGGGCCATGTATGCCGGCATGGACGTTTTGAAGCCGCTGCTTATCAACGCCGGGGTTTCCAGCCGCGGCCTGGTGGTGATCGGTTCGGTGCAGGGCGATCTGCACGATATCGGCAAGAACTTGGTCGGTATCATGTTGAAAGGGGCCGGTTTCGAGGTGATCGACCTGGGCAATGATGTGAGCGCTGAAAAATTCGTGGCCGCGGCCAAGAGCCATGAAGCCAGCGTCATCGGCATGTCGGCGCTGCTGACCACCACCATGCCGGTGATGAAGGAAGTCGTCGACCTGCTGAAAAAAGAAAACCTCTGTGGCCGCATTAAAACCATCATCGGCGGCGCCCCGGTTTCGCAGAACTATGCCGTCGAGATCGGTGCCGACGCGTACGGTTACGATTGCGCCCAGGCGGTAGCGGGTGTAAAAAAACTGGCCGCGTCAGCGGCATAAATGGATGCCTTCATCCCCTGTGTCGGCCGCGGCCAAGTGCTGCTGGCCGACGGGGCTATCGGCTCCCTGCTCATGGCGCGCGGTTTGGCCAGGGGGGCGGCCCCGGAGAGCCTCAACCTTTCAAGTCCCGGGGTCCTGGAAGAGATCGCCGGGCTCTACCTGGAGGCCGGCGCCGAGATCGTCCAGACCAACACGTTCGGCGCCTCGCCACTCAAGCTGGCCAATTACGGCCTGGCCGGTGAGGCGGCGGCCATCAACGAAAACGCCGTGCGGGCGGTGCGCCGGGCGGTCGGGGAGCGGGCCTATGTATCGGCTTCCTGCGGGCCGAGCGGCAGGATCCTGCTGCCCTACGGCGATATGGAAGCGAAAAAGATGTTCGAGAGTTTTCAGGCGCAAATGCGGGCCCTGATCGGCGCCGGCGCCGATATCATCTGCGTTGAGACCATGTCCGATATTCATGAGGCGCGCCTGGCCATCGAGGCGGCGCGCAGCATTTCCCCGGCCATCCCGATCATGGCCACCATGACCTTTGAAGCCACGGCGCGGGGATACTTCACCATCATGGGTGTCACAATCGAGAAAGCCTGCCTGGAACTCGCCGCGGCAGGGGCCAACCTGGTCGGCTCCAACTGCGGCAACGGCAGTGAACAAATGGTTGCCATCGCTAAAGAATTCAGGAAATTCACCGGATTGCCGCTGCTGATCCAGGCCAATGCCGGTATCCCGGAATTGCGCGCCGGCCTGGTGCACTATCCCGAGACACCTGAATTTATGGCGGAAATGTGCCGGGAACTGATTGCGGCCGGGGTGGCGGTGATCGGCGGCTGCTGCGGCACCACCCCCGACCATACCCGGGCCATGCGCAGGGTGCTGGATGAAGAATTTCTGAAACGCCCGGGATAACTTACGTCGCGACCTGATTTTTATCTTTATTTTCTCCAAAAAGTTTATTTTCAATTAAATTCATTGCCTGCAAAATAACGAAGAATTCGTCATCGGTTTTTACGTCAAGGGTGATGCCCATTTTTTTCAATAATTGTTTCATTTTTTCTGCCAGATAGGAGATCGAATTGGAAATGTAAAGGGGAAAATACCAAAAATAAGCAAAAGCCAAAATCAGACAAAATACTCCGACGGCAGCCATATAGGTAATCGTCCTCTCCGCATCATGCCTTGTCATCTGACTTTTTCGCACCACCGCTTGCATGTTCAAGTCATGGATGTTGTCAATGGATTTTTTGAGTTGCTCAAAAGCGGGTTGAAATTCGTTAAAGTACATGGCCGTACTCCCGGATCCGGATTTTATTTGCTGGCAGAGTCTCAAAAAAATATCAGAGTTCTTGTTGATAGCTTCCACATATACGTTTTCATGGATCTCCGTTATGTTCTTATTTGCTGCTTCCAGGTTTTTTCAAACTCAATCCTGCCCTTTTCAAAAAGCTGCCCATAATAGTCGGACGTTTTATTATTCTCGTTTTGACTGAAGGTAATGCGGGTAATGGCTGTCCGCAGATCCTCGACGACTGAAATCATATTTTTTGAATAAACCAGGGAATTATAATTGTCTTTCAGGATATTGCCGGCTTCCTGAGACAATTTCCCGATATAGTAGGAACAAAAAATAGCCAAAACAAAAATGATAAAAAACAAAAATCCCAATCCCAACGAAAGTTTTTTCTTTACAACCATGTTTCCTCCTGAAGCAGATTCAGATCTTCTTTAAAACCGATCATACGCCTTCCCATTTGTTAATTTCTTGGATCACTTTTTCTGGTTTTTTTGCGGCAAACAGCATATCAACCAGGCGTTTGTTGCTGGCGATCTTGCTGGCAACGGCCAGCAGCTTTGCCTGGAGGTCACTCTGGCGCTGTGAAGTTATGATGAGAAATACCAGGCGGATCGGTTCCATTGTGGCCGCATCAGCAATTCCCTTGGATAAAATGCCCAGGGCGAGCCTGGGAAGTGAATCCTCTTCCAATCTCAAGTGGGGGAAAGCCACGCCTTCGTTGAAAAATGTCGAACTTTCTTTTTCCCTGCGCAACAAGCGGCTGAATATGTCTTGGTGATCTTCATCCGCGCTGCAGGCGATTCCGGCCAGGTCCCGCAATACTTCCTCCTTCAACGCCGTGTTCTCCCAGATGAGGATATGTTTTTCAGAAAGGAAGTCGCTTAGCCTGATCTTTTTAGCAGAGGGTTTCAGTGGCATCTCTGCTGGTAATTCTTCCGGAGCGGAATGGTTGTGATGGATGTTCACCACGACGATATTGATTCCTATTGCTTCCTGGATCAACCTTTCGGCAAGGGTTTTCTTGAAAAGCAGTTTTTGGAAGAATGATAGTCGACTCGGAGTCCCGATAATAATGTGCCCGATGTGATATTCCCGGGCAAAGCGGATGATCGTGCTGGCCAGGTCCTCGCCCTTGTAGGTGAAGACGATCGCTCCAAGCTGCTTGGCCAGGGTCAGGGTATGGGCCAGGGCATTCTGAGTCTGGGTGGTAATTCGCAGGGGGTCTTCTGCTGGCGTCTGGACATAAAGTGCATACCAATTTTTGTTCAAGCGTCCGGCAAAGCGCGAGGCATAACGCAGCAAAAGGTCGCTGTTCGGACCGCGCGAGCTCAAGCATACCAAGATCTGATCTGGCATGGCTGTTTTTTCATCGCTTTCAGGGTCCTTGCGGCGGGTATCGATCTGGGCGGCCAACTCCCGTAATGTCAGTTCCCTGAGCTTTTCCAGATTGGCTTGGGTGAAAAAATTTTCCAGGGCGGTTTGAATTTTGTCCTGATGATATATTTTTCCTTCGGCGAGTCTTTTCCTTAAATCTTCCGGGGTCAGATCGACATTGACGATCTGGTCGGCTTCGCCGATCACCGAATCGGGAAGCCTTTCCCATACCTTGACTCCGACAAGCTTTTCAACCGTGTTGTAAAGGCTTTCCAGGTGCTGGATATTCAAGGTCGTGACCACGTGAATGCCGTTAGCGAGGATTTCCTGGACATCCTGGTAACGTTTACTGTTCCGGCTTTCGGGCACATTGTTATGGGCGAGCTCATCGACCAATGCCACGGCAGGTTTCCTGGCCAACAGCGCATCCAGGTCCATTTCTTCCACTTTCATTCCCTTGTATTCCCTGACCATCCTGGGGATGACCTCAAGCCCTTCCAGGAGTTTGACTATTTCGACCCGGCCATGGGTTTCCACAAATCCGACCACCACATCGATTCCTTCATTTTTCAGTTTGTGCCCTTCTTGGAGCATGCGGTAGGTTTTGCCGATCCCGGCGCAATAGCCGAGATAGATCTTCAAGCGCCCCTGGCAGGAACGCTTGATCATGTGTAGAAATTTATTTGCTTTTTCCTGGTCCATGTTCGCGATGATTATAGCATTATTTTTGGCCTGCCAATGCCAGATTCAACAACAGCACATTGACTC
>JBAXOR010000149.1:0-3975 GCA_037133155.1 Chrysiogenales bacterium
AAAAGGCCTTTTGTCAGCCTGTTTTTGTCAGGAAATAGAAAATCACTGCGTAAGTTTGCTTACCGCTCCCGGCACCTGTTTCAGAAGTCCGATCCTCAATTGTTCTTCACCCAGTTTGAAACTGAGACGCAAAGTGCCGGGTGCTTCACTGAGCGGTGGCATGACGCGTTCATTCGCCGTTCCAACCAGACTGAAATTAATATCAATAGCCGGCGGCTGCTGTAAAACATTGACCCGGGCCGACAAGGACCCGGACCAAAACTGGTTCCCGGGTGCCGACTGCACGGCTATCTCCCCCAGGTGCCGGCCGGGAGTAACTTTGACACTGTACCAGGCGAAGGCGCCATCCTGTTTTTTCACGTCAGCCTTGATTATTTTGCCGTCGATTTTAATCTGGACTTCTGGAAAGTTTTTTCCCGTGACAACGGCAGCCTGCTCCAACAGAACTGCCAAAACAGCTTCTGAAACCGAAGGGGCAATGGTGAAGCCCAGTCGGGTTTTATGGAGTCGCTCTTTCTGCACACTGCTAAATGTGGCTGCTGTCAACGCCGGCGGTGCTGCGGGAATGGCTTTGGCAAGTTCCGGAAAGGTCAATGGCAGGCCCTTTTTGTTCATGGAGCGCACGGTCTCCGGGTTAAGCAGGCGGATATCCGAACCGGCGGCGAAACAGCGCAGAGTGTATTCACCATTGCTATTGGCCTTGTTTTCGCTGATTACTCCGGCCAGCAATGGCGTGGAAGCTTCAGACAGCGGATATATTTCATAAATAACGGTTTCAAAACCTGACAACGGAATCCGCACCCGGCTTCCGGCCGCGTACAATTCGGGCCAAACGCGGCGAACCGGATAGACCTGTTCGACGACCAGGGAAGCAGCGTCGGCGTCCAGACCGGCAGCCGGGTCCAAAACAGCTTCCAGACAGGAAGCTTCCTTGCCCGGATTGCGGGCGGCAATAATGCCTTTTTTACCGGTAAAATGGACATAGCCGTAGGTCACACCGCGGCCAGGGTTGCCGCCGATCATTTCACTGTGACGCAGGACCGGAAAACGGTCACGGGCCCAATTCAATCCCCGGCTGATGACCTTCCATTCGCCGGGACTGAGCATGTCCGGAGAAATATATAATTCATACATGGCAACGCCGCGGCCGAAATAGAGCAGCACGTCATCGCTGAACTTGGCCAATGGCTCGCCGCCGCTGATGCTTTCCAGTTTACCCTTGATGATGCCGTGCGTCATCAAACTGGCAATCGGGAACCATAAGCCTTTGTTGCTGAAATCATCGTACAACACGTAATCGCGATAGGTCATGGCACTGTCGCGGTCCGTCGGCGACGGCACCCCGGCAAAAGCGTAGTCGGCGCCGTCCATCCAGATAGTGTCGGCATATTTCAGCCACCAGGGGCTAAGCCAGGTACCGGAAGTGATATTCAGAAAAACCGCCGGGTTTTTCCGGCGCACAATCCGGCACTGTTCAATCAGGGAATCGAGGATCGCGGCCCGCGAAAAAATGCCAATCGGGTGTCCGTGGTCGGGTTCGCTGCAGGAAAACTGGATGCCATCCCACTTGAAATAACCGATACCGGCCTGCTCAACGAAATCACCTGCCCTTTTGCCAAATAATTGACTGTAATTTTTTCCACCCAGGCAGAGCATGGCCCGGTCCTTGCCCTGGCCAACTACTTCGTAGCCATGGGCTTTCATCCAGTCAATGCGCTTCATGCGAAAGGAATAGCCGCCGCCGGGTCCGAACCAGATGCCCAGCGCGGTGCCGGTTTTGGCCAACTCCACGCTGATGGGGCCCAGGCCGTTGGGAAACTGCTCCGGGCGCAATTGCCAATCGCTTTCGTACACGTCCCAGCCGTCGTCCAGCACAAAAGCGTCCAGCTTGATGCCGTGCTTTTCGATCATGTTTTCGCGCACCAGGTCAACCATGCGCCGGACATTGGTCTCATTCATGACATTGGCGGCCGGAACTTTAGGATATTCAGCCGAGCGCAGGTCATACCAGCTGTTGTAGAGGGCATAGGGCCGCAACGGCGTAACGCGGATATCGTCGAGATAGGACCAGAACCATTTTTTGACCATTTGGTCGGGCGCTAATGCCCAGACCAGCCATTCAGTTTCGAGCCATTCTTTTTCGATTTTTTTGCCGCAATCGAGCCAGCAGCTGACCTCGGCGCTATTGCCACCTTTTACGGTCACCTGGTTGTTGGCGGCAGGGTATTCCAATCCCCAAAACGCTCCGGCCACGCCGGAGGCAAGGGCCACGGGCTGGCCAAAACCGCCCTTATGAATCACTACCAGCTTTTCGCCGCTGGAATTTTCAGTCGTCTCCGCTTCCATGGCGACCGCATCGCTGGAACCTTCAATGAGCGCCTTCACCGCCGCTTGAGCAGCTTCAAGAACATCCAGGCGCATTTTCGTGCAAACCACGGCGGTTTTTTCCAGGAAGTGATTGCCTGCTTCATTATCACGCACAGCCAGTTTGCGTTGCGCGTAAAATTTATCTGGTTCAAGGCGGTAAACGATTTGCAATTCCAGGTTCTGATTGATGCCCCTGAGAAAGAATGTCAGCTCTTTGGCGCCGTCACTCGCTTCCTTGATTTTATAATCCTGCAGCCGGAAATCGCTTTTACTAAAAATTACCGGATTGTCACCGTTATTCATTTTTCCTGGCGCCAGCCAGTCGGTCCAGACCACTTGCAGACGGAAATCGGCATCGCTTTCCAGGCGGCTGCGAATGGGAAAGGGACAGACAGCGCTATCCATTGTTGTTTCCAAAACATCGGAGAGGAGGATTCCATCCCGAAAAGCAACACTCAAAATTATGCGGGCATTGCTGAGGCTGAATGTCCACAGGGTTTCTTTCTGGGAAAAAGAGCTGCCAACCATTTCCGCAGCCGTTGCGTTAAGGACAATACAAAGGCAAAACATAATCAGAGTTTTAATGATTTTCATTTTGTCACTCCTATTTAACATGATTATTGCGGTTTTGCAGCAACCAGGCCGGAGATGATATCTTCCATTTGCCCGAACTGTTTTTCCATGCTTTCCAGCAGCCTGAACTGTACCCGAGCCCGCTGCAGGTTGTGGCCGGGATATTTAGTTTTAAAATAGCGGTCGCCGGCCAAGTAGTCGCTAAGGAAACGCAAGCCGATTAAAAAAGCGAACAGTTTGGCTGAAAAGGCCAAGTGGGATGTTTCTTCCTCGGTCAGGCAACCACGCAAAGATGCGAGAAAACCCCTGGCGTAACCAGCGAAAAGAGCAATATTCAGCCCCACCCGCTCCAAGTCGGGTTCGTCTTCGCGGGCCTGGTTGGCGCCGCTGCGGATGGCGTCACCAAAATCATAATGGACGTATCCGGGCATGACCGTGTCCAGGTCAATGATGCATAATCCCCGCCCCTGTTCGTCAAATAAAATATTATTGAACTTGGTGTCATTGTGGATGATGCGTAGGGGTATGTGTCCGGCCTGGCCCAAAAGCAGGATGCGCTTCATGGCTTCGGCCCGTTCCTGAACAAAAGCAATTTCGGCTGATACTTCTCCAGACCGGCGGCAGGAATCGATATGCAGGTGGTTGAAAAACCTTTGTAGATGGATTTCCAGGTTGTGAAAATCAACAATGGTCTCATGCAAAGGCGGATCGGGAAAATCAGCCAACAGCTTTAAAAAACGTCCATAATGCTTCCCGCCTTCACAAGCCCGCTCGGGACTTTCCACCAGGTCAAAGGAGCGGTGACGGTCGATAAATAAATAGCAGCGCCAGTAATTACCGCTACTATCAAGATGGAAATTGCGGCCGTCTGCAGCCGCGATCACGGTCAACACTTCGCGCTCAGGATCGGTCCCGGGCATGGCCTGCAGTTTGCCGCGGATATGGCCGGTCACCCTGACGATGTTTTCCATCAACCGCGGTACATCCTGGAATATGTCATGGTTGATGCGCTGCACAATGTAATCGGGACAAGCG
>JBAXOR010000150.1:0-3946 GCA_037133155.1 Chrysiogenales bacterium
CGTGAAGGCGGCAGGACGGTCGGCGCCGGCAGCGTCACCGACATTATCGAGTAAACCATGGCTAAGAGTGATAAAAGAGTCAAGGTGGGGATGAAGTGTAGCGACTGTTCCGAAAAGAATTATTCCACCTATAAAAACAAGCAGAACACGGCCGACAAGATGAATTTCAATAAATATTGCCCGCGCTGCCGCAAGCACACACTGCACAAGGAGGTCAAATAGGTCAGTAGCTCAATGGTAGAGCACCGGTCTCCAAAACCGGGGGTTGGGGGTTCGAGTCCCTTCTGACCTGTATTGAAACATGGAAAAAGAAAAAAATATATTTAAACGCATGGGGGCTTACCTGAGAGAGATCAGGGGTGAATTAAAAAAAGTCACCTGGCCCGGCAAAAATGACTTGATTAAAACCACGGTTGCGGTACTTGTCATTTCCCTGTTTTTTGGAATTTACCTTTTCGGGGTTGATTTCATTTTTACGCGGATCTTCAGAAAGATCGCATATAT
This sequence comes from Chrysiogenales bacterium, assembly GCA_037133155.1. Classification (GTDB taxonomy): domain Bacteria; phylum Acidobacteriota; class Aminicenantia; order UBA2199; family UBA2199; genus UBA2199. Next base: position 505 of record JBAXOR010000150.1, read on the forward strand.
TTTTAAATAAGAAAACGGCAAAACAATGGATTGGTATATCATTCACGTTTTTTCCGGAGCTGAGGAATTTGTGGTCAAGGCCATGAATGAAAAAATAAACAAGTATTCCATGCAAACCCAGATTGGCGAAATCGTTATCCCCAAAGAGAATGTCGTCGAAATCAAGGGCGGCAAGAAAGTTGTCAGTGAGAAGCGTTCGTTTCCCGGCTATATTCTGGTGCATATGGAAATGAATGACAAGAACTGGTATTTTGTTCGCAACTCACCCAAGGTGACCGGTTTTGTCGGGGCGGGCAAAAAACCAAAACCCCTGTCGGCCAAGGAAGTGGCCACTATTTTAAAGCATATAGAAACCACCCAGGAAACTCCCAAGCCCAGGTATCATTTCGATGTCGGCGAAGCGGTGAAGATCATCGATGGCCCGTTCATCAATTTCAATGGCATCGTGGACGCGGTCAACGAAGAAAAAAACTTGCTGAAAGTAATTGTAACTATTTTCGGCCGGGCCACTCCGGTAGATTTGGATTATTTACAGGTTGAAAAAATTTAGGAGAAATATACATGGCAAGCCCAAAAATCAAAGCGGTCGTGAAAACATTCAGATTGCAACTTCCGGCCGGAAAGGCGACTCCCGCCCCCCCGGTCGGTCCGGCACTGAGCCAGCATGGTTTGAATATCATGGAGTTTGTCAGTCAGTTTAACAAGCTGACAGCCAAATTTGAGGAAGACATGATCATCCCCGTGGATATCATGGTCCATGCCGACAAGACCTTCACCCTGAAGTTGAAAACCCCACCGGCTTCCTATCTGCTCAAAAAAGCCGCCGGCATCATGAAGGGTTCCGGAGAACCCAATAAAAACAAAGTAGGCAAAGTGACCAAAAAGCAAGTGGAAGAAATCGCCAAAACCAAGATGGAAGACCTGAATACCACTGATTTGCAGCAAGCTATCAAGATCATTGAAGGTTCGGCTCGCAGCCTGGGTGTGGAGGTAAAAAATGTCTAAGCGCGGGAAATCGTATCTCAAAGCCAAGGAGAAAATAGCAGAACGTGAATATGTTCTGAACGAAGCCGTAGCCTTGCTGAAAGAAATCAAAACTTCCAAATTCGACGAATCGGTGGATGTCTCGGTCCGGTTGTCGGTCGACCCGAAATATCCCGACCAAATGGTGCGCGGAACCGTGGTCCTGCCATATGGTACGGGCAAAGTCAAGCGGGTGCTGGTCATCGCTTCCGGTGAAAAGCAAAAGGAAGCCAGCGAGGCGGGAGCCGATTTTGTCGGCGGAGACGAAATTGTCGAGAAAATTCAGAAAGAAAACTGGTTTGACTACGACGTGGTTATTTCCACTCCTGACATGATGAAAAGTGTCGGTAAACTAGGAAAATCTCTCGGGACAAAGGGATTAATGCCCAGTCCGAAATCGGGGACCGTAACTTTTAATGTCAGGGAAACCGTGGCTGAAATCAAAAAAGGCCGGGTGGAGTTCCGCGTCGACAAGACCGGGATTATTAATTCCAGTGTTGCCAAAACTTCTTTCGCCAGCGAAAAAATCGTTGAAAATTCCAAAGTTTTCATCAATGCTATACTGAAAGTACGGCCGGTGACCTTGAAAGGAAAATACGTCAAGAGTGTTTTTATTTCTTCCACCATGAGTCCGTCGATTAAAATCAACATCCAGGAATTGGAAAGTTAGGCAAAGGAGAAAGTTATGGCAAGTGCACACATATTGGAAAAAAAGAAAAAAACCGTAGATGGATTGGCCGATATTTTTAATTGCAGCGGTGTATACCTGTTTGATTACCGTGGGCTCAAGGTCTCCGAAATGGGAAAATTGCGCAACCGGATCAAGAAACTGGGGGCCAATGTCAAAGTGATCAAGAACAGGCTGGCCATTAAATTTTTTGAAAAAGAAAAAATGAATATTGGCCGTGATCTTTTCAATGGACCGATCGCCGTGGCTTACAGCAATGAAAAATTCATTGAAACAGCCAAGGCCTTGGTCGACTTTGAAAAAGAGAGTAAAAAAATCAAGATCAAGTCGGGGTTCATTGAAAAAAAACTGGTCAGCTCCATGCAGATCAGCGAAGTGGCCAAATTGCCAGGCAAGGAACAAATGCTCGTGCAGCTTGTTTTTTCCATCGGTATGCCGCTGCGGCGTTTTGGTTCAGCGCTTTCCGCGCCGCTGACGCACATGTTAGTTTTGTTTAAAAATTTGCAAGCTAAAAAAGAAAAAGGAGGACAAATATAATGGCTGAAGTCAAAAAGGAAGATTTTTTCAAGCATTTGGATAATCTGACGGTGCTGGAACTTGCCGATTATATCAAAGAGTTTGAAAGCCGGTATGGAATCAAGGCGGAAATGGCGGCCATGTCAGCAGGTGCCGCCGTGCCTGCCGCAGCGGCTGAAGCTGCCCAGGTTGAAGAGCAGACTGATTTTGAAATCATTCTGAAAACAGTCGGTGACAAAAAAATCAATGTCATCAAAGTGGTCCGCGAAGTCACGGATCTGGGTTTGAAAGAAGCCAAGGATGTTGTTGACAAAGCTCCCGCTTCCGTCAAGAAAGGCGTTTCCAAGGAAGAAGCTGAAACCATCAAGAAGAAGTTCGCTGAAGTAGGAGCCGAGATCGAAGTTAAGTAAATGATTTTTTTATTGTCTTTTGAAAAATATAAAAATTAAAGGATTGGAATGCAATCAACTAACAAGTATATTCAAAGGGTAAATTTCTCTAGAATTTCCAGCCCCATCGAAGTTCCCGACTTGCTGGAAATCCAGAAAAAATCTTACAAAACTTTTCTGCAAATTGATCAGCTGCCGGAGAACCGCAAAAACATCGGTATCCAGGCGGCCTTCAAATCCATCTTCCCAATTTCTGATTTCAAGGAAACCGCGATTCTGGATTTCGTTTCCTATTCTCTCGGAGAATGGATGTGCAAGTGCGGGGCTCTGCAGGGGATTGAAAACTCCATGCCGGTATGCACCAATTGCGGGGGCATTTTATCGGCTGAAAAAGAAACAGGCAGAAATTCGGTTTGCAGTGAATGCCATGAGAAGGGAACGGTCATTTACAAGACCTGCGACTTGTGCGGCGATCGGGTGCGGCTTAAAATCAACAATACTCCTGAAGAGTGTCTGGATAAGGGATTTGACTATTCTATCCCTTTAAAGGTAAAGCTGCGCCTGGCTCTTTATGGTGAAGACAAGAAAGGTGACAAAGCGATCCGCGATGTCAAGGAGCAGGAAATCTTTTTCGGTGAAATTCCTTTCATGACTGGAAAAGGAACATTTATTATCAACGGCACCGAAAGGGTAGTGGTTTCCCAGCTGCAGCGGTCTCCGGGAGTATATTTCATGCCGGGTAAATCACGTGGCGAATATACGGCCAAGATTATTCCGGCTCGAGGCGCCTGGATCGAGCTGGAAGAGAAATTGAATCTGCTGCAGG
>JBAXOR010000151.1:0-3945 GCA_037133155.1 Chrysiogenales bacterium
ACACGTTGAAAACGCGCAAGATGATCGCCGGTAAGTTAAAGTTTTGACTGTAGGCCTGGGCAACCTGTTCGGCGATGATCTTGCTGGAAGCATAAGGATTCCACATGCGCACCGGATGCGCTTCGTCTACCGGCAAATACTCAGGCTTACCATAGACATAGGAACTGAGTGAGATAAAACGGGCATTGTATTTTTTGCACAGTTCGAGGGCGTTCAGCGCGCCCAGGATATTGATTTTAAAAAATTCGTGACTTGTTTTGAAAGAATCGGGAACAAAGGTTTTTCCAGCCAAATGAACAAGAACATCGAATGGGGCGGTTTCCGCAAGCAAACGCTCATCGCAAATATCGAAACCGAGGCTGATGTCTATCTGGAGCGGTTCTATCCCCTTTTTTCTCAGCGACTCGACAAGGTGGCAGCCGATGAAACCGGTCGCGCCGGTCACCACGATCCGCTTCGACTCAGACAAATTTTTTTCCTTTTTCACTTACCAGTCTGCAAGCCTCCTGGTAATCCTCAAGTCTGCCGATATCTAGCCAGAACCCTTCGTGGATATAGCAGGCAACTTTTTTAGTTTCTCTTTTCAATTTCACTATCAAGTCAGGAATATTGAAAAAACCGTCGGGTATACTGCGGATCACTTCTGGTTCGAGTATATATGTCCCTGCGCTAACCAGGTATTCGATCGTGGGTTTTTCCTTCCATTTTGAAAAACTCCCATTGCCATCTATTTCTATAACGCCGAAATCGATATCCACTTTTCTTTTTGCCAACCCTATCGTGGCAACTGCTTTGCTTTTTTTGTGATATTCGAGCATGGTTGAAAAATTGAGATCGGTCAATATGTCACCATTCAAAAATAGAAATGTGCGCGGCAACTTGTCTGAAATCAAACGCAATGGCCCGGCCGTTCCCAGCGGTTTCGTTTCGCTGGAATATTCGATCTCCACTCCGAATTTGGCTCCATCGCCGAAATAGGCCCGGATCAGCGATTCCAAATAACCCACGGCGATAATGATTTTTTTTATCCCGGCTTTTTTTAATTGCTTGACCAGTATTTCCAGTATCGGGTGGTTCCCCACCGGCATCAACGGCTTCGGCAAGCTGATGGTATAGGGCTGAAGGCGAGCCCCCACGCCCCCGGCAAGGATGACTGCGATCATTTTAGCCTCTCATACGTTATAAATGTCGGTTTTATATAAATGCAAATTCCCGGACAGCCATGCGATCGTTTCGGCAAGACCTGTTTTCAGATCGTATTCAGGCTTCCATCCCGTTTGAGAAACCAACAAAGAATTGTCGCAGCGCAAGCGCTCCACTTCACTGGCATCAGGTCTGGTACGTTCTTTTTCTTCGACAATCTCGATCTTTTTCCCTGTTATCCCAACGATCAGCTTCGCAAGATTCCTAACCGTTACTTCATCGTTCATCCCGATATTGACTGCTTGACCGGCCAGCCCGGGCGTTTTGGCAATCGCGATGAATCCTTCGACCGCATCCTTGACAAAGGTCAAATCCCGGGTCGGGGAAAGGTTACCGAGTTTAATCCTTTTTTCTCCATTCAATATTTGGGTAATAATGGTGGGAATGATCGCCCGGGCCGACTGGCGCGGCCCATACGTGTTGAACGGCCGGGCAATCTTCACCGGCAATCCGAAGGAACGGTGATAGCTGATAGCCAACTGATCGGCGGCGATCTTTGAGGCCGAATACGGTGACTGGCCGACCAGGGGATGCTTTTCGTCGATAGGAACGTATTGGGCCGTGCCGTAGGTTTCGCTGGTGGACGTGACGATAATATTCCCGCAGCCCGTTTCGCGGCACGCTTCCAGGACATTATAAGTTCCTTCGATGTTGGTCTTGATATATGCCAGAGGTGAAACATATGAATAAGGTATCCCGATCAAAGCCGCCAAATGAAAAACCGTGTCGCATCCTTTTAAAGCTTTCTTAACCGAATCGAAATCACGAATATCGCCTGTAATGATTTTTATGTCTTTTAGATACTTCGAACCCTCCAGCCAGCCCCAGCGGTTGCTGGAGTTGTAGCGGACGAAGGCTGTGGTTTCCAGCCCCATTTCGACGCATTTTTCACTTAAGTGTGAGCCAATAAATCCGGCAGCACCGGTGATCAATACTTTTTTCATTTAATTTCCTTCAAAAGAAAATCATCATTTGTCTTTTAAATCTTCAAGTAGAATTTTCGTAAATTTCACAGCACCTTTCATGTTTAAATGGTCTGCGTTCAAGAAAAGGGTGCAGTCATTTTCAAATCGCGCATCCCGGGAATAATCCAGAACCAGCAGATCATATTTTGTTTGATAATGATCCAATTTAAGATCGAAATCCGATTTCCACTTGTCTCCGATCCCAAGGTTATATATTTTTGAAAACGGCAACACGACCAGGAAGATCCGCTTATTCCGCTTACGGCAGATAAAAAGCATTTTCCGGAATATTTTTTCAATACTCTGGAAAGTCGAATTATGGTACCTTGCCTGCAACGGGATTGCTCTCCGTGCCGCGTCTTTTTTTATAAATAACTCACATGGTTCTGAAGTTTTATCAATTTTCCGAGGAATTTGTTTATCTGCTTTTTTTATATTTATTTTTCCAGAATTTTTATTAACATTAATTTTCAATAAATAGTATTTTACTATTTGATATGGAGACAAATTATAATTAAGCAATATACTCCGGTCATATAGCCAATTTTTAAAATGAAATATATTCTTTTCCGGCTTCAAGGTTTGTACATCAAGGTAATCCTTGACACGAAAGGGCCATTCCTTTGCCTCGGAATATTCAAAACTGAAGTAGGACACCGTAAAAATAACAGTTTCAATTCCCTGCAAATTACCCAGAAAATTAAGTAAAAACAGGTCATGTTCGAAATCCTGTCCGGGATTCGCCATATTGAAAATGTAAGGTGAAATGGAATCAGAAATTGCATTGGCAGCATGGGAACTTCCCAAAACCAATATTTTTACTTCTTGGGCTTTTTTTAGAAAACTGGAAACCTTAAATAAAATCGTCGAATTATTAAGCAAAACAGACGGGCCAATTAATATTTCAGCCAGCAGGATTAAAATGAAAATAGGAAGCAGAAAAAAAAACGCTTTACGAATGAATTTTTTAAAATCGGTTTTCATGTTTAGAAATTATAGTAAATGAATGTTTTGCTCTGCGAGAACCCAAGCAAAAGAATTACAAGAAAAACAACATAGTAGGTTGCCCAGCGAATGCTTCTGCTCCATTTTCCAATAGACGGGATGATCTGGAAATTCTTTAAATATTCATAAAGAATAAGTGAACCAATAAAAAACAATGAAATTAAAACATCTTCCAATGAAAACCCGGCAAAAAATCGCTGCTGCTTTTCGAATGAAATTCCGGTGCAGATCTGGGTAATTATATACCAGGCATCGGATAAGCTATTGGCCCGAAAGAATATCCAGGCAAATGTAACCAGATTGAAAGTGAGAAATATCCGCACTACTCTTAAAAACATTTTCTTTTGAACCAATCCGGTTTTCTTTAGCGCTTTTCTCCTTAATTTTCGGGAGAAATGAGAAAAGGCCAGGTACACACCATGGAGCACTCCCCAGATGATAAAAGTCCATTGTGAGCCATGCCAGATCCCGCAGATGGCCATGGTAACCAAAATACCGCCCACGTATGACCATGTTTCATTTTTTATCCCGAGCAAGAAATCATTTTTTATTTTCCTGGAGATGAAATACGCCAATGGCAGAAAAATGTAATCACGCAGCCATTTGGAAAGGGATATGTGCCACCTTTTCCAAAATTCGACCAAGCTTTCGGCCAAATAGGGGAAATTAAAATTTTTCATGCTTGAGATGCCCAGGGCTTTTGCCATGCCGATGGCGATTAGCGAATAACCGGCAAAATCACAGTAGATCTGGAACGAGTAAAAATAGGAAG
>JBAXOR010000152.1:0-3900 GCA_037133155.1 Chrysiogenales bacterium
ATGCCATTTTACTGAGAACGGTCTGGAGCGGGATGTCGCCGCCTCCGGCCATACGGTTGACGATCTCCTTTTCCTCATTTTTGAGCGGGTAGGTGATCTTTACTTTAAGCAAAAAACGGTCGATCTGGGCTTCGGGCAGGGGATAGGTGCCTTCCTGCTCAATGGGGTTCTGGGTGGCCATGACCATGAATGGCCTGGCGATGGCGTGGCTCTCTTCGCCGATGGTCACCTGCTGTTCCTGCATGGCTTCCAGCAACGCGCTCTGGACTTTGGCCGGGGCGCGGTTGATCTCGTCTGCCAGCAGCAGGTTGGTGAAAATCGGTCCTTTGCGGGTATAAAAATCCGCGGTTTTCGGATTAAAGACCATGGTCCCGGTAAGATCGGCGGGAAGCAGGTCCGGGGTGAACTGGATGCGTTTGAAAGTCAGGTCGGTGACCCTGGAAAGGGTCTTGATGGCCAGAGTTTTGGCCAGGCCCGGCACACCTTCAAGGAGGATATGGCCCGAAGCCAGCAGGGCGATCATCATCCGCTCCAACAGTTCTTTTTGCCCGACGATTACCTTGGCCATTTCGGCCATGGTTTGTTCGATCACCAGGCTGTCTTCCCTGATTTTTTCGTTGATGAATGTCAGGTCGTGGGTCATTGCTCCTCCGTATGATAATACTTGTGCCGATAATCCGCGCCCTTTATTTCGACGCTGCTGGCCATTTCGAAAAGGCGGCTGCGGATGCGGATGCCGATGCGTTCGCTCAAGGTTTCTTCACTGCCGATCTTGTTATCGAAAAAATTGCTGGCAAAGACCGTTACCCGGTTGTCGTTGTAACGGCGGTTGATCAGGTAATAAATATTGTCCTCAACCCAGGGGCTGGGACGGGACGCGCCAAGTTCATCGAAGAGCAACAGCTCGACGCGGGCCAGGCGCTGGATCAGCTGGGAAATATTCGTGAAGTCCCGGCTGGCGGCATCTTCACCCGATTTCATTTCCCGGGCCAGGTCGTTCCAGTCAATATAGATCACTTCGCTGCTTTTTTCCTTGATCAGTTGGTTGCCGATGCAGCACAGCAGCCGGGTTTTGCCGACGCCGGTACCGCCTTGGAAAAGCAGGCCACTGCTCACGGCCGGATAATCGGCGATGAACTTGGCGCTCAATTTTTTAACCCTGGCCTGGGAAGGATTTTCCTTATCGGGAAAATAACTTTTCAGCTCGGTGCCGACAAAACGCAGCGGGATGTTGGCATGGTTGACTTTAAGCAGCTGGACATCGTTCTGGCGGCATTGGCAGGGGCGGGCTATTTCCCGTTCCTTGACCTTGACCAGCACCCAGCCGCTGTCCTGGCAGATTTTACAGTTTGCTTCCTTCAATTCAGTGCTCCATAGATACCCTGTTTGGACAAGTGGTTCTTCAGTTTGGCCAGGGCTTTTATTTCAATACGGCGGATGCCTTCGGGGCTCATTTTCAACGTTTTGGCGATTTCCCTCAGTTTCATGGGCTCCGCGCCCTGGAAGCCGAAACGCATGCGGATGATTTCCGATTCCTTGGCGGTAAGCTGCTGGATATCTTCGCGCACCAGGTCCCTGATGGAATTGCCGATCAATATATCCAGAGGATCTTCAATGGAATTGTCGGGCAGGAAATGAGAAAGATTGGCCGTATTGTCATCGCTGATGCCCTTGTCCAGCGAGATGATTTCATCGGGAACGGACAGCATGACTTTGACTTTTTTTTCAGGGATCTGCAAGTACTCGGCCAGTTCTTTTTCGCTGGGGTTTCTTTTGAACTTCTTGTTCAGTTTTGAGTAGACTTTTTTGAAATTCAAATAATCGTTGTAAAAAATATCGGGCAGGGAAATCAGGTTTTGATTCTTTGACAGGTAGCGCCTGATCTCACTGCGCACCCACCACATGGCGTAGGTGAAAAAACGGTTTTCCCGGGTCAGGTCAAATTTTTTCAAGGCTTCGATCAATCCCTTGTTGCCTTCATTGATCAAATCCAGAAGATTATCGCCTTTGAAATAATACTTCAACGCCTCTTTGACCACCAGGCGCTGGCTGGCGATGATGATGGTGCGGAACGCTTCTTCATCATTTTTTTTGGCCTTGGCGATCAATTCTTTTTCTTCGGCTGCGGTCAGGATTTTTATTTTTTTCAGTCGCTGGAAGTAGAGATTGAGCGAATCGAGCGATTCGCTATTTTTCCTTTTTATCATCCTTGAATAAGGCCATGGATGGCGCCGAAAATTTAACCAGGGAAATTTTTTTCTGTTCGAACAGTTCTTCTTTGCCGACAAAGAATTCTTTTTTCAGTTCTTCCAGAAATAACGAGAATTCCTCCTGCATTTTTTCCATTTTATTTTTCATGTTGATGATGATCTCGATTCCCGCCAGGTTGACTCCCATTTCGCGAGTCAGGTTCAGGATGAATTCCAGTTTTTTCATATCCGCTTCGCTGAACATGCGCGTATTGCCCTTGCTGCGTGAAGGGATGAGTAACCCTTCACGCTCATAAAGGCGCAGGGTCTGCGGGTGGATGTTGTATTTGCTGGCCACTGCCGAAATGAAATAAGTTTTTTCTTTCATCGCAGCCAATCCTCGCGCGGGTCATATGGCGCTATCTTTTCTATCTCCTTGAGCAATTCGCGCACTTTAAGGTCCTTGGTGGACGGGGGTACAATTTTGATCTCCACGTACAGATCGCCGTCGCTCCTGGTTTTGGGATTGATGATGCCCTTGCCTTTCAAGCGCAATTTCTGACCCGAAAGAGTGCCCGGGGGGATTTTGAACAGGGAACTGCCATCCAAAGTCGGTATCTCAATTTTTGCGCCCAGGGCGGCTTCGGCATAAGTTACCGGCAGGGTCATTTCCAGATCCTGGCCGTTGCGCCGGAATACCTTGTGCGGGGTGACATGGATGGTGATGATCAGATCGCCTTCGGGGCCACCGTTGCGTCCGGCGTTGCCCTTGCCAGGGATGCGCACCTTGGATTCGTTATCCACGCCGGCCGGGATTTTGACGCGCATGCGGGCGACTTTTTCGCTCCGGCCTTCCCCGCCGCAGGCCGGGCAGGGAGCTCCCGGAATAATCCCGCTGCCGCCGCAATTGGGACAGACCGAGCCGAACTTCATGAATCCGGTTTGTTTTTGGACCCGCCCCTGGCCGTGGCAGACCGGGCAGGTGGTTTGGCTGGAGGCTGAATCCAGGCCCTTGCCGCGGCAGATCTGGCAGGTTTGCTTATGACTGATCTGGATGGGGGTTTCAATGCCGTTGGCCGCGTCCATGAAATTCAGGTTGATGGAATAATTGAGATCTTCACCCTGCTCTGGTCTTCTGCTTTTCCTGCCGGCAGCGGAGCGCTGACCGTCGGCATTGCCGAAAATGGATTCAAAGATATCACCGAAAGAGCTGTTTCCGGTGTTGCTGAAATCGAAACCTTCGAAATTGCTGCCGCCGCGGCTGCGTCCGCCATCGCCGGAGCCGCTATGAGCTCCCAATGAGCCGTACAGGTCATATTGTTTCTTTTTTTCGGGATCTTTAAGGGTCTCGTGGGCTTCGTTCATCTCCTTGAATTTTTGTTCGGCCGCTTTGTCGCCGGGATTCAAGTCGGGATGGTATTTGCGGGCCAATTTACGGTAGGCTTTTTTTATGTCGGCGATACTGGCATTTTTGTCCACACCCAGGATTTGATAGAAATCTTTCATAGGGAAAATTTTACCTCACAGCCATAAAAAAATCAATAGCCGCGGGCGGTTTAAGCTTGCATTTGACGGTTTTCCGCACTTCATCTATAATCAGGCTTACTGTTTAAGCAGGCCATAATGATCGAAAAAAAAGTTTTGCGGGAGCTGACGGCAGCGTTAGGCAAGGGCAAGGTTTTTGCCGACAAGGAATTTCTCCTTGCCTACT
>JBAXOR010000153.1:0-3880 GCA_037133155.1 Chrysiogenales bacterium
GAGCCGTTTCAGTGTTTGCTGGCTCAACGTGACATTCAGAGCACGCATCGCGCCGTTCAATTGCTCCATTGTGCGGGGTCCGATAATCGGTGACGTAACGGCCTTTTGGTGCAGCAGCCACGCGAGCGTCACATCGGCTTGACGTTCGCCGAGTTGTGCGCACAGCGCATCATAGGCTTCCAGTTTGGGACGATAGGTCTCGATATCTTTTTTCAGATCTTCGTTCGCGCGTCGACCGACCTACGCCGGTTCCAATGCTCCGGCCAGCAGCCCACGTGCAAGCGGACTCCAGGGAATCAGGCCGATGACATAGGCCAGCAATGCCGATCCGCCCATGAAAAACAGGGCTACGGCGCCGACGCGGACGATTACCGGATCGATATTGAAATACTCGGCAATACCGCCGCAAACACCTCCGATCATGCGATTGTGACGGCTTCGGTACAGTTTTTTCATCAAACCTCCTGGCAAGGGACAACCCTTAAAATAGTATAACGATAAAAAAGCGGTTTTGGTTCAAAAAAACTGCCTTAAAATACCGATTTGCCCATTGCCAAAAAAAATTTTCCGGTTATAATAAAAAACTAACCCAGCAAAACTGGATAAGAACCTTTAATAAAAAATTATCCATACTTATTGTGAAGATAATTTTTTCTAAGGTTCTGATATTTTGTCAAAATGGAAATAATTGAAATAGAAATTGTCTCAGCAGCCAGGTTAAAATTGGAAATACGCTCATTCCCTGAATTGACATCTGAACACAAACTGGTTGGCAAGGGACTGCGCATCATCAAACAGTATATGCCGGGGATTCTGCGCTATATCTCCAAGCAAAAAGTCCTGGCTCACTTGCAGAATTTCCAGATCGAGGTTATAACCCAAGAAAAAACCGATCTGAACCAGGTCCAAGTCCGTCACCTGCTGCGGCACTGGCTGCGGCGCAAAAAAATCAGGCGCATTGCCTATGTGGCCATTGAACTGATCCTGATGCCATTCAGCGCTTTCATCGCCCTGTTGCCCGGCCCTAATATCGCTTTTTACCTTTTGTTCGTCCTTTTCTATTTCCATCTGAAGGCTTTTCTCGGTTTGCGCAAAATCGACATTGAAAAACTAAATATTTCTTTTGAGCATACTGAAGTATAAAGGATCAAGTATAAAGAAAAAAGGAAAAAGTAAGAGCAAACCTGCCAAAATTTAAAAGACTCTGAAAGAATTATTTTTCTTACTTTAAACTTTGTACTTTAAACTTTGTACTTTTTCCTTTCCTATTCTTCTACCGTCAACCGTACACCGTCTGCCGTAAACCGAGTCAGTCTGCTTGCAGCTAAAGCCCCAGTTTTTTCCTGGCCGCTGCGCTCAGGGTTTTGAATTCAGCTTCGATGCGCTGCTGTTCCTTCATCAATTCCTGGGCTGCCGCAGCATTGGGATCATCGGCCGGCTTGCTGCTCCCAGCTTTCAGCTTGTCGATCTGCTGTTGGATATTGTCCAGTTTATCCTGCTCATACCCCGGCATTTCAACATCACCATAAGTCTCGTTCAGCTGCCTTTCCAGCTTGTCCAGGTCGCGCTCCAATTTCTTGATTTCTTTTTCATTACTGACCACCGGTTTGACCGGTTTGACGGTGGCGTTGTACTTTTTGATCCTGGCATTATAATCATATTTTTCAAACAGCCAAAACTGGGCATTCTTGAGCAGGGCATCCTGGCGGGATGTATTTTTTTCATTTTTATACAATAGCCCGGCTTCGATATAATAATTAATGGCCTGATCATAGAACTTCTTGTCTTTTTTGGCTTTTTCCAGATAGATATTGCCCAGGCGCTCGGCATTGATCGCTTTCTTGCTCTTGGCATAAGCATCGGTGAATTCCTTGACCGCGGCGTCCAGCTTGTTGGCCCCCATCAGTGAGCGGGCATAGACCTCGAAAATCTTTTCATCACCCTTGTCGGCGGCAGCGAAGGAATTGTACAGGCTGATGGCTTCTTCATACTTTTTCTGATTGTATAACAGGCCGATTTTTTCCAGGCTGGTCAAAGCTTTGACCGGCTTGACGACCCCTGACAATTCGTTTTTCAATGCTTGGGCTTGTTTGGCGATATCGCTGATGTCGTTTTTTTGCGAAAAATCACTGGCTTTTTCGGCCCATTTCAGGGCTTTTTCCTGGCTGTAACCGGAAAATGACTTGACGCCGAATGCGCTGCCCAGCATCAAGTAAAGGCCGGCTTCCAGTTTTGCTTCCAGGCCGCCCAGGGCCATGGCTTTTTCGCCGTTGCGGATGGCATTGTCAAAATTCTTGCTGTTGTAGTTATCGACAGTCAACCAATAATAGGCCAACTTGGTGAAAACATTTTGCGCCGGATCAGGGTAATTTTTAATATAAGCTTCAAAAGCCGCGATCCTCTGCTCTCCCGGTTTTTTCTGTAAAGCCGTAGTATAATCTATGCCGGCGTTTTCCATGTTCTGGGCCCAGGCAAACGAACCTGCCAGTAAACAGATCAGCGCAAGCGAGCATAATTTCATCATGCGATACTCCCTTGGTTTTGGCATTCATTACTATATAGACGACAAAATCTAGTTAAATGATTTGCTAAGCCGAATTTTTTCATGGCAGTTTTCTAAATTCCAGTCTCTGAATTTCACTTTGCTAAATTACCATATTTCACATTAAAAAACAAGCAGTTACGTAATTTTTGTCAATAACCGCGCCGGAAAGAAATAAGGGGGAAGTATAAAGTAAGGAAATAAATCTGGCAATAATCAATCTTTTTCATTATGTATGCAATTTTAACTCGGACTTTTTCAAATTTATTTTATTTATTCCTTTTACATCGAATTTCGAACAATCTTCGACCAGCGACATTCGACCAGCGACCAGTTGCCAAAAAGAGTTTTTTAAGTTAAGATGGATTCAAATTCTTGGAGGTTAACCCATGCCATTCAATCTTAAAGGAAGACATTTTCTGTCCATGAAAGACAATACCCCGGAGGAAATCGATTTTCTGCTGCAATTATCCATCAAATTGAAACATGACAAATATGCCGGCCTGCGCGGCAAAAACCTGGAAGGGAAAAATATCGCCCTGATATTCGAAAAACCATCGACCCGAACCCGCTGCGCCTTCGTGGTGGCCTGCGTTGATGAAGGCGCCCACCCCGAATACTTGGGCAAAGACGACATCCAGCTTGGGAAAAAAGAAACGGTCAAGGATACGGCCCGGGTTCTGGGCCGCATGTTCGACGGCATCCAGTTCCGCGGTTTCAAACATGAAACCGTGGAAGGGCTGGCCCAATACGCCGGTGTCCCGGTTTGGAACGGTTTGACCGATCTCTACCACCCCACCCAGGTCCTGGCCGACTTCATGACCGTGCTGGAAGTCAAGGGGCGGTTGCCAGGGATCAATTTCGCCTATGTCGGAGACGGCCGAAACAACATGGCCAATTCGCTGATGATCGGTGCCGCCAAGATGGGCCTGGATTTCCGCATGGTAGCGCCCAAATCGCTTTTCCCGGCCAAGGAATTGGTTGCTGAATGCCAGGAATTCGCCGCGGAAAGAAACGCTAAAATAACCATTACCGATGATATCGGCGTCGGTGTCAAGGATGCCGATGTCGTTTACACGGATGTCTGGGCTTCCATGGGCCAGGAGAAGGAGAAAAAGGAGAGGAAGAACCGGTTCCGGGGATATCAAATCGACCGCCAGCTTCTTCAAAAGGCGAAGCCCGACGCTCTGGTCATGCATTGTTTACCCGCCCATATCGGGGAGGAGATTAGCCGGGAAGTTTACGAGGGGCCGCAATCCATCGTTTTTGACCAAGCCGAAAACCGGCTCCACGGGCAGAAAGCAATCCTGGAGTGGCTGTTGAAACCCCAGAATTTAC
>JBAXOR010000154.1:0-3846 GCA_037133155.1 Chrysiogenales bacterium
GGACAAGGCCGCCGGCACGCAAGTTTTCAGCGGCGAGATCGAGAGCAAGCAGACCCTCTGCCCCAAGTGCGGCAAGCCGGCGGGGGAGGGGAAATTCTGCAACAATTGCGGCGCTTCCCTGCAGCTCAATGAGTGCCCGCAATGCGGTGCCAAAAATAATGCGGCATCACGATTCTGCGGTGAGTGCGGCGGTAAAATTTGATTTTTATTTATTTCAGGATGGCGCCGATGGGGGTTTCGTCGGGCAGGATGGGGATATAGGGGCGGTTGCCGGCATCGGAGGCGGCCAGGATCATGCCCTGGGAAAGGATGCCGCGCAGCTTGGCCGGTTTCAGGTTCTTGACGATGATGATCTTGCGCCCGACCAGATCTTCGGGTTTATAAAACAGGGCAATCCCGGCCACCAGCATACGCGTGCCGTCGCCGGTATCGATTTTCAGTTTAAGCAATTTATCGGCCTTTTCCACCTTTTCCGCTTCCAGCACCAGGGCGACAACCATTTGCACTTTTTTGAAATCTTCTATTCCGATGATGTTGGCATTGGCAGTGTTCTGGTCGGCAGACAAGGTTGGCGTGGCTTCGCCTGCCGCGCCAGCTTGCTGGTCGGCGTCCCCTTGTGGGGTTTCGCTGAAAAAAACCTTGCTGTTCACGCGCGGGAAAAGTTGTTCGCCCTGGGTGATATTGAAAGCTTCGGGCAGCTTTTTCCAGCCCAGATGCGCATCATCATGATTGAATATGCGGCGTACTTTGGCGGCGGTGTCGGGAAGCACCGGTGATAGCAGGGTATTGACGCTTAGGATCGCCCGGGCCAGGGTTTTCAGGACGCCTTCCAGTTGCGGCAGGCTTCCCTGGTTTTTGGCCAGGTTCCAGGGCTGGGCGTCTACGATGTAGCGGTTCAAATGGTTGATGTATTCAAAAATATCTTCCAGGCCGCGGTTGAATTGGTAGCCGTCGAAATAATCCAGAACCCGCTGCTCAAGCTCAAGGTAAAGCGTATGGATGATTTCTTCTTTTTCTCCATATAAAGCTTTTTGGCTGAACGAATTGTTGAAATATTTTTCGATCATGCCGGTGGTCCGCGAAACTAGATTGGCCCAGTCATTGGTCAGGTCGGTGTTGACTCGATTGATGAAGCCCTCGTGCGAAAAGTTGCCGTCAGCGCCGATGGAAGCTTCGCGCATCATGAAATAGCGGATAGCGTCGGCGCTGAAATGTTTCAGCAGGATATGGGGGTCGAGGACATTGCCGCTCGATTTGGACATTTTCTTTTCGTCCTTCAGCCACCAGCCGTGAATGAGTTCTTTTTTGGGCAAAGGCAGGCCGGCGGCCATTAAAAAAGCCGGCCAGTATATGGCGTGATACTTGAGAATGTCTTTGGCCATGATATGCAGGTCGGCGGGCCAATAAGTGCTGAAGCGTTCGCCCTCGTTCAAATAATCGATGGCGGTGATGTAATTGGACAGGGCATCAAACCAGACGTAGATTGTCTGCTGCGGATCACCCGGAACCGGAATTCCCCATTTGACGGTGGAACGGGTGACGCTCAGGTCGCGCAGCCCCATTTTCACGAAGGAAACCACTTCGTTCATCCGCGAGCGCGGGGTGACGAATTCGGGATTTTCCTCAAAAAATTTCAGTAGTTTGTCGCCGTAGGCCGAAAGGCGGAAGAAATAGCATTTTTCCTTGACCCGGTTATCGGTCGGCCGCCCGCACTCCGGGCAGGTCCTTTTGCCGTCGGCCGTTTCCTCGCTGCTGTCGGGGATGAAATTTTCACAGGAAATGCAGTAATGGCCGGCATATTCACCTAAATAGATATCGCCTTTTTCTTTTACCTTGGCAAAAATCTTCTGCACGCCCTTGATATGTTCTTCGTCGGTAGTGCGGATAAAATGGTCGTAATCAATATTTAGTATTTGCCATAGTTTTTTGAACTGCTCTACCATCGAGTCGGCGAGTTGTTTGGGAGTCAGGCCCTGCTTGCCGGCGCTCCTTTCGATTTTCTGGCCATGTTCGTCAGTACCGGTTAAAAAGAAGACCTGGTAACCGCGCAGGTTTTTGTAACGCTTGATAACGTCAGCCATAACCGTTGTATAGGCATGGCCGATATGCGGGATATCATTGACATAATAAATCGGCGTGGTTAAGTAAAATTTCGGCATATTGCTCTCCTGTAGCCTGGGTGCAGAGTTGAATTATAGCACAAAAAATCCTGACCATAAAAAATTTCAGCGGGCCGGATTTATTTTTTTAATGAAAACTGATTTTCAGCGGTTTGGTATCTTCTTTGGTTTTTTTTCGGGATTGAGGATCGTTTCCCTGGGTCAGATCAACATCCATGGCCGCGTCTTTTCTTTCTTGTTGCGATTCTGGTTCTCCACCAAGTGTGCTGGCTTTTTTCCAAAGTTCCAGCAGCTGTTTTTCAAGGTTGTCCATGGTGTTGATATTTTCTTTTTCGATTTCTTTTTCGGCTTTTCTTATCAACTCTGCGCATTGACCTTTGATTCCTGCTGGCAGTATGCTACTTCTACTTAACTGGTTCAGTGCATATATTTGGTTGATGACCTTGTTTTTCTTGATGATAATTTCTTTTTTATTCAAATCCATTTCGGATAATTTTTTCGCTTCTTCCTTGAATTTTTCCACTTCATCCTTGCTCAGCAGGCCCGATTGGGTGATCAATATCTCTTTTTTATTTTTGCTGGAAAGATCCATGGCTCCGACTTTGAGCATGCCGTTGACATTGATGTTGAAGGTCACTTCGATGCGGGGGACGCCACGTGGGGCTGGTTTGATGGCGAGCAGGGTAAATTTTCCCAATGATTTATTTTCTTCAGCGACTTCTCTTTCGCCTTGAAAAATTTGAATGTCAACTTCGGTCTGATTGTCTTCGACGGTTGAAAAAATCAAGCTGCGGCTGACCGGTATAGTGGTATTGGCAGTAATGATCCTTGTGAAAGCCCCGCCGTAAGTTTTGACTCCCAGAGCCAGTGGCGTGACATCAAGGAGCAGGATGTCTTTGCTTTCGCCCTTAATGATGGAACCTTGGGTGGCGGTTCCCATGGCTACGATTTCATCCGGATTGACCTTGCGGTTGGGTTCTTTTTTAAAAAATTCCTTGACTTTTTGCTGGACGAATGGAATACGGGTAGAGCCACCTACCAGCAGGAACTCGTCAATATCACTGATTCTCAAGTTGGCATTGTGCAAGGCCCGTGAACAAATTTCCAGGGTTTGCTCAATTTCATTTTTAATCAGGTTTTCAAATTCACTTTTACGCAGATATTTGATAAGATGCAGCGGTCCATCTTCGGATTCAGTGATAAAGGGCAGGTTGATCTCGCATTCGTCGACAGCAGACAATTCGATCTTGGCATTTTCAGCGGCTTCACGGATACGCTGCAAGGCGGCTTTGTCATTGGCCAGATCGATATGGTTTTCATTGGCGAATTCTTTAATCAGTTTCTGGGTCAGCGCGATATCAAAGTTGTTGCCTCCCAAATGGGTGTTGCCGGCTGTGGCTAGCACCTTGATGATGCCGTTTTGTACATCAAGGACCGATATGTCGATGGTGCCGCCGCCGAAATCATAGACGATGGTCTTGGCTTTTTTCTTCTGGTCAACCGCATAGGCTAGTGATGCTGCGGTGGGTTCGTTGATGATGCGCCTGACGTTCAATCCGGCGATAGTGCCGGCGTCTTTGGTGGCTTGACGCTGGGAGTCATTGAAATAGGCGGGCACAGTGATGATTACGCCATCGATGGGATCGCTCAAAAACCGGTCGGCCGCGTCTTTGAGTTTGTGCAGGATCATAGCCGAAATTTCTTCGGGTGAATATATCTGGTTGTT
>JBAXOR010000155.1:0-3824 GCA_037133155.1 Chrysiogenales bacterium
GCTTGGCCGATTGGTAGGCACGGTTCTCATCCCGGAGCAGCGGTTCGCTCTGGGCCAAATGCGAACCAAGAAAGTCGCAGGAAAAAAGCACTTTTTCCTCGCGTAAATAAGTCAGCATGGTTTCGGGCCAATGAACCCAGGGCGCGAAAATGAATTCCAGCGTCCGGTCGCCCAGGCTGAGGCATTCGCCATCGACCACGGTTCTAAAACGGTTTTCGGGAATCAACAGCAGATCCATGAGCATGGCCTTGCATTTTTCATTGGTCACCACCATGGCCTCGGGATAAATCGCCAGCACTTCGGGGATAGATCCGGAATGATCCTGCTCGGCATGGTTGGATATTATATAATCGATTCGCCGCACCCCCAGTTCCTGCAAATTGCCGAGCAATTCCCCGGTTTTGCTGGGATCGACCGTGTCGATCAGGGCGATTTTTTCACTACCTTCGACCAGGTAGGCGTTATAGGTTGTGCCGTCAGGCAAAGGTATCAGCTCGTCAAAGAGCCGCCGGTCCCAATCGATCGCGCCCACCCAGTGAATACCATTCTTGATTTTTTTTACTGCCATGTTATCTCCGCTTCAAGCAAGAACACTGATCATGCAAATCCTCACAAAGTCGCGTTGAAAAAATAAAGTGCCAACCCAGCTTTGCTGGATAAGAACCTTAGATAGCAAATTCAAAATTTGTTCTAAAAAGCTGACAAATTTTAGAATTCGCTATAAGGTTCTAAAGCTTTATTCAATCAAGTACCTCGAAAGCATCCTTGCCGGCTCCGCAGACCGGGCAGACCCAGTCTTCGGGAAGATCTTCGAAAGCAGTCCCGGCGGTGATCCCGGAATCGGAATCACCGTCAGCGGGATTGTACACATAACCACAAACATTACATACGTACTTTTTCATTTCAGCCTCCTTTGTTCAGCGGCCGCAAATTCCAGATTCCGCCAGCTTGCTGGCCATTTATTATAAAAACAAACACCCGGAATGTCAAAACCGGCTTCAATTGCCGTCCAGTTCCTTGATCATTTTCATGATTTCGGCTTTTTGCGCCGGGCTCTGGGCATTACCCATCGCCAGTTCGAGGTTATTCAGGGCTTTTTTCTTGTCTCCCAGTTTGGCCGCGACCCGGGCGCTGTTGATCAGGTAAGCGGAGTCGGGATGACTGAGCAAAGCCAATGCTTTGTCGTAATTCTCCAGTGCCTGGGCCAACTCGTTCATATTTTCCAGTGCCAAGCCTTTCAGGTTGTAAAGCGGGGCAAAGCGGCGTTTCAGGAGCAAGCCCTTTTCCGCATAGCGCAGGGCCGCGGCATATTTTTCAAATTTGATTTCCAGCACCGCCAGATTGGCAAAAGCGTTTTCAGGGGTCAGGTATTCCTCGGCATTGGCAGCCAGCAGCAGCTTTTCCTTGGCCTGCTGATAATTGCCCTGCTCGGTGTAAATCGTGCCCAGCAGATTATAGGCGTCATAAAACCTGGGACTTTCCATGATCAACCGGTTGATCGTATCGATGGCTTTTACAAAGTCGCGGCGATACACATATACCAGGCCCAACGCATGCAGGGCCGGAACCAGCTGCGGTTTTTTCTGCAGTGCCTTGAGTAGAGACTTTTCAGCCTGGTCCAACTGGCCGGCATTGAGGTGGCCAACACCTTGATTGACCAGGTATTCGGCTGAATCCGGCTGCATCTGGCCAGGAGCCGTCTGCGGCTTGCGGCCGCCGCAGGCCAGCAAAAAAAATATCAGCCCCAAATATAAATATTTTTTTTTCATCTGTCCTCCTTTTTACCCAGTACGCGGTATGCTTTTACCGGCTTGGATATGCCATGTAATTTTTTTTCTCCCAAAAGTTCAAAATCAAATTTCTGGCTGGTAGCCAGATAAGTAGTCTCAGCTACAACGATCTCATCGCTACCGGCCACAGACGATTCCAGGCGGGAAGCGATATTGACGGTATTACCCAGGACCGTATAATCCAGCCTTTTGGGTGAACCGAAATCTCCTGAGATCAATTTGCCCGAGTGGATGCCGATGCGGACATGGATCCTGCTTTCGGCAGCCATCTTGCTGTTGATGTCCTCTAATTTTTTCATCATTTCCAAAGCCGTGATCAAGGCCAGTTCGGCGTGGTTTTCGAATTCCAGGGGAATCCCGAAAAGGGTCATGATGGCATCACCGATGAACTTGTCCAAAGTACCGTTGTTTTTAAAAATAATCTCGGTCATTTCGGTAAAAAAATTATTCAGGAAGATCCCCACTTCAATGGGGGTCATCTTTTCCGCCCGCGAAGTGAACTTGACGATATCCATGAACAGGACCGTTGCCTCCGATTCCCGGTAAGGCATTACCTCGCCGGTATTGTTGTCCTGAAATTCCATCAGCCGGGAAACCACGGCCGGCGAATGATACCTTTCCAACCGCGACCGCAACCGGCGTTCGCGGTTCAATTTTTCCAGGTTGTTGATGCCTTCAATGGAAAAGCCGGCGAAGTTGGCGATAATGGACATGATTTCCAGATCCTTTTCACTGAAAACCTGCGAAAAACTGGAAGTGTCCGCATAAATCAGCCCATAAATGGAATCCTTGGCCCAAATGGGAACCGAGATCGCCGAGGTGATACCGTAAATAAAGATGCTCTTGGAACTGTCAAAACGCGAATCGTTGCGGGTATTGGAAGAGAGAATAGCCACTTTTTCGTGGATGGCTTTCAAGGCGATGGTCTTGGAAATATTGACAATATCGTCTTTCTGGCCTGCTAGGGAATAGGTATACTTCAGGTGAATGTCGTTTTGTTTATCGTCATAGTAAAAAATAAATATTTTCTCAGGGTGAACAAATTTAAAAATCAAGTCACCGAGTTTTTGAAAGCTGTCATCAATATTCTGGGAGGCGATCAGGCTTTTGCCCAATTCGGTCAGGGACGCCAAAAAATTGGGCTCTGCACTTTTTAGTTTAGGCTTCATATCTGCCTTGATCAGCTCAGCGATGGGAACTATAAGGGAAATCTTCTGGTCACTGGAATCGCGGTAATTCTCTTCTTTGTTGACGGTCAGGAAACTGATTATGGTCCGACCGACAGTAATTTTATCGCCGACTTCAAGGACCTTGTTCGGAACCCGCTGGCCATTGACGTAACAGCCGTCGGTACTTTTTATGTCGGTCAGCTTAAAGCCTTTTCCGACCCTTTGCAGCTGGCAGTGTTGGCGGGATACCGTGTTGTCTTTCAATTCAATATCATTTTCCGGCAGTTTGCCAATAACTATCTTATCCTTGGTGAGATAAAAGACCTTCAGCTCATCGTCAACCAGATATTCTAATTTATATTCCATTCGTTCTTTAAACTCCTTTGCATCAGTTCGCTGATGACATTTTTGACATCATGGCCCGTAAAAAGCACCTGATAGACACCTTGGGAAATGGGCATATCAATGGCCATTGCCAGGGCAAGCTGTTTGACCGCCTTGGTGGTTTCCACTCCTTCGGCCACCATGGGCGTTGATGCTTCAGCTACAGCCAGCGACGCGCCCAGGGCAATTTTTTGGCCCAACTGAAAATTGCGCGACAAACTGCCAAAGCAAGTCAGCATCAGGTCGCCGATGCCGCCCAAGCCCCAGAATGTTTCGGCCCGGGCTCCCAACCTGAGCCCCAGCCGGGATATTTCCATATTGGCCCGGGTAACCAGCGCCGCCGTGGTATTGAAGCCATACCCCAGGCCGTTGATCATCCCGGCCGCGATAGCCATCACATTTTTTACCGAACCGGCCACTTCCAGGCCCTTCAGGTCGTCCGTCCGGTAAATACGCAATACCGTAGATGAAAAACTGTTTT
>JBAXOR010000156.1:0-3816 GCA_037133155.1 Chrysiogenales bacterium
CTATGGGACGGACACATTGCCGTTGATAGATGATATTTCGTTTCCCAATTTCCAAGATTTTTAGTACAATCAAAAAATTCCAAAGCGGCTTTTTTTGTATTGAATATAACAAGCACCGCTCCACCTGTCTGGGACACAGCCGCCAGCAGTCCATTATAATCGATCGGAACTAAATCATTCAATAAACGATATTCAACACGCTTTGTTTTCTCATAAAGGCCTTCAGTGTCGTCAATTAATGGAGAAATTGTACTTATGCCATCAAATCCCTGTCTCTTTTCGAAAGCGGGCTGCGTTGCCGTGCAGAATAAAAAGGATACTTTCATAACAATCTGAACATCTTTAAGCATTTGGAGAGTTGGCAATATTATTTCCTTGGGAAGTGTCTGTACCTCGTCAAATATCACGACAGATTCGGAGATGTTATGATTCTTACGGCACTTGGACGACCTGTTACTGAATAGCGATTCAAAAAATTGAACAGTTGTGGTTATGATAATAGGATAATCCCAATTTTCACATGCCAATTCCTTTCTTTTCTGAATTGGATTACAATCCTCAGTATTATCTTTCGTATCCTTTTCATCCTCATTGTAACTGGAATGGTGCTCAAGAACCCATTCTTCACCAAATATGTCTTTTAAATTCTGGGCGGTCTGATCGATGATATTAATGTAAGGAAGAACTATTATTATTCGTTTCAAGTCATTTGCTTTCGCATGTTGCAGCGCCCAAGCCAGGGATGTCAATGTCTTGCCCATCCCGGTTGGAAGGGCCAGTGAATAAAACCCACAGGGCTTATCCGCTTTTTTAAGCGCCTGACTACGCGTGGAATTTCGCAACCGGTTGATTTCGCCCACCCTAGATTTCTTTGAAAATTCAGTTTCCAATTTATTGATCATTTCGTCTATTGGTAACGTAGCACTACTCCGCATTTTAAAAGTATCTTGCTTAAAATGTTCTTCTGTAGAAAGCCAATCACTATCGGTTAAAGCGCTAAAGAGATATCTGAGAAAAACCTCACGTTGTAATAATTCGGCTGGCGCAGCAGCCGCATGCTTTTTAATGTCGGCTTCATTAGCCGTTGCATCACTTAAAAAGGTTTTGACAACATTTTCAAATCCAATAATTTCTCCCCGGAAAAAAGGTTCCGTATCACTCTTCCATGCCGATTTATCCGGCAAACCCTTATGATGTCCATCAATCACAATTGAAGCTTCAAGAGATCTACAAAGTCTAGCAAAGCCGGCTCCCCATGAAGCGTGAGGGACGCTGCCACGCCTTCCTCCATTGACAAGATAACTCTGAAATTCTGGTTGATACTTACCGAGGTCATGCAATAAACCGGTTATATAAAAAATCGGCTTGTAACTTTCTTGACATGCAAAGGATTCCGTAAATTTTGCCGTTTGATGCAGATGACATGACAAGCTATGTTTCTCGTTTTGGGCATTTTCCGAATGTGCATAAAATTTCATTTTAGTATCTTCCACCGACCCTCTCCCCGATTCCGTAACCGAAAATTGTTCCAAAACCTCCCTCTGCCTTATTCAAAATTGATTATAGAAGGGTGAAAAATAAAATGCAAACCTATTGATTTAAAAAAATGAATTTTACAGAAAACGTTCAGGGCAAAACGGAAAAAGAAAAAACTATTCTTCCTCTTCCTTGACCCGGCCTTCCTTGACCGCTTCAGCGATGATCTTTTTCTGCTGGTGTCCCGGCACTTCCTCATAATGGGAGAATTCCATTGAAAAACTGCCGCGGCCGCCGGTGATCGAAGTCAGCGTCGGTTCGAAATCGAGCATTTCCGACATGGGTACCGCCGCCTTGACCACGTGGTTCTTGCCGCTGGTTTCCATGCCCTGGATCCGGCCGCGCCGGCCGCTCAGGTTGCCGTTGATTTCACCCATGAACTCCTCGGGAGTGAGCACTTCGATTTTCATAACCGGTTCGAGGATGGTGGGTTTGGCCGCCTTCATGGCCAGCTTGAAAGCCATGGAGGAGGCCATTTTGAAAGCCATGTCCGAGGAATCGACTTCATGGTGGCTGCCGTCATACAGTTCAACCTTGAAATCGACCACCGGGTATCCGGCCAGCACACCGAAATTCTTGGCTTCGACAATTCCCTTTTCAATGGCCGGTACAAAGTTGCGCGGGATGGACATGCCCGCCAACGAATTTACGAATTCAAAATCACCGCCGCGCGGCAGCGGTTCCATGCGGATCAGGACGTGGCCATACTGGCCGCGGCCGCCGCTCTGCTTCTTATATTTTTTTTCGACATCGGACTTGCCCAGCACGGTTTCCCGGTAGGCAATTTTTGGCGGCTTCCTCATTACTTCCACCCAATACTTGCGTTTCCGTTTGTTGGCCACCAGCTCGGCGTGCATATGCCCGTTACCTGAAATCACCAATTCCTTCGTCTCCGGATCGCCCAGCATCTTCAGAGTCGGCTCCTCTTCCATGATGCGCTGCAGGGCTGTGGAGATCTTGCCTTCGTCGGCCCGGGACTTGGGTTCGATGGCGAAAGAGATGGATGGCACGATGAAGGTGATTCCCGGAAGCTTGATCTTGTCGGCCTTGGTAGTCAGCGTATCACCGGTCTGGGTTTCCTTCAGTTTGGCCACGGCCACGATATCTCCGGCCCTGACTTCACCCGCCGATTCCTGCGTCTTGCCCTGCAGCAGGAACAAACCGGCCACCCGTTCCTCGACTTCCCTGGTTGAATTGAAATAAAAAGTGTCAGGCTTGAAGGTCCCGGAAAAAACCCGGATCAGCGAAACCTTGCCGGTAAACGGATCGGAGAGGGTTTTGAAAACCAAAGCGGCAAAAGGCCCGCCTTGGTCAGCCTTGAGCGCGGTCCCGTTTTTCGCAACCAGTGGAGCAAAATCGCTCGGAGCCGGGCAAAAAGTGATGATAAAATCCAGCAGCTGCTGGACGCCGCGGTTGCTGAGTGCATCGCTGACCAGCACCGGGAAAATATTACGCTGCAGCAAGGCATTTTTCAGGCCCTGACAGATTTCCTCATGCGTTAAATCACCGCTGCTAAAATATTTGTCCATGAGTTTTTCATCATTTTCGGCGATTTTTTCCAACAGCGCTTCACGACGCAAGGCGGCTTCTTCCTTATATGCATTGGGAATGGAAATTTCCTTGCATTCTCCCTTGTCGTCACTCCCGAACTGGTAGGCTTTCATATCGATGATATCCACCAAACCGCTGAAATCCGGGCCCTTGCCTATCGGAATCTGTACTGCCACTACGTTATTGCCGAAAGCGGCGGCCAGAGAGTCTAAAGTCTTGTCAAAGTCGGCTAGTTCCTTGGTTATCTTGTTAATCACGAAAATGACCGCCCGGCGCGTGTCGCTCATGGCCTCGAAAATCTTTTCGGTCTGAACCTGAACGCCTTCCTGGGCGCTGACCAGCATGATACCGGTTTCCACGGCCCGCAGCGCCACCATGGTTTCCCAGATGAAACTGGCAAATCCCGGCGTATCAAGAATATTGATCTTGATTTTATCTTTATAGACATAGGCCAGGGATGCCTGGATGGAGATTTTGCGGGCAATTTCCTCTTCATCAAAATCGGTAACCGTGTTGCCCTGGTCGACTTTGCCCAAACGGTTGACCATCTTGGTATTGAACAGCAACGCCGATACCATACTTGTTTTTCCACTATGGCCATGGCCGACCAGGGCCACGTTTCGCAAATTTTCACTTGACATTTCTTTCATATTTTTTCTCCTGGTTTAAGTTCGCGTAATGTCAAAAGTTTTTTTGGTAAAACTTCCAAAACCGTTTATATATCTATGT
>JBAXOR010000157.1:0-3807 GCA_037133155.1 Chrysiogenales bacterium
GGGCTTGAGCAGGATGTTGAAAGACCCGAAGCCGTCGACGACAAAATTGCAGTCGGCTCCCGCAGCCGGGGTGGCGTGGGTTTTAAGAATACCGGCCTTTACGGGTTTGCCAAGAGCGTCCTGGATCTCGGCCTGGGTAAGCAGGGAGCAAGGATCAACAGTTTTTTCGGCGGCAATGCCGGCAAGCGGAAGGAAAACCAATACAATTACGATCAACACCATCGGGATGCGAAAAAATTTTGCCATTTACTACCTCCAATTTGACAATTTCCGTTCTTAAAGCGGACGCGGTTGCGGCCAAATATGAATGATAGCAAATATTCGTGCACCCTTCAATCGGTTTTCGGCTAGATTCTATTTTTCTTGCAACGCTTTTTCAATGGCAGCGATCAACTGCGGGTCATCGGGAACCTGTCTGGGTTCGAAGCGGGCCGCAACATTACCCTGGCGATCGACCAGGAACTTGGTGAAATTCCAGGTGATCTTGCCGGCGAATTTGGGGTTTGTCTCCTTTTCGACCAGGAACCTGTAAAGGGGATGGATGTCTTTGCCGGACACGGATATTTTTGAGAACATGGGGAAACTCACTCCGTAATTGATCAGGCAAAATTCTTCGATTTCCTTGTCTGTTCCCGGTTCCTGGCCAAGGAAATTATTGGCCGGAAAACCAAGGATGACCAGCCCCTGGTCTTTGTAGCGCTTGTATACCGCTTCCAGTGCTTGGTACTGCGGAGTCAGGCCGCATTTGCTGGCTGTATTGACCAGCAGTATGACCTTGCCTTGAAACTGGCTCAAGGCAGTTTCCTGCCCACCAATGTTTTTCATGTTGAAGGCCAAAACGTTCTTGGCCGGAATCTCTACTGCCACGATCACGCCGGCCGTAAAAATTAGAGCCGATAAAAAAAATAGTATATAACTGTTCATATTTTCCTCCTGATAAGCGAATGGTATTACAGAAAAGACAAGCTGTCCACCAAAAAAACAGGTGGTTCGAAGCACTTTCCAAGCCGGCCATTTGCAAAGATGGATTTCTATTGCAAGCGGGAAATTGAGACCGTTTGCGTCCAAACAAAGAAAATGCAGCCTGGCAGGTGAAAAAAAAACAGTTCTGTATTATACTTAAGAAGATCGACATTTTTAAATATATTAGATTTGCCATATGAAGAGGGAAAATTATCTAATAACTAGTTGGTCTACGCAGCGCATAAAGAGCCGTATGCTGAAGGATATTTTCGAAGAGAATTTGTACATAAACGGACTGGCGAAAAAAAAGCCCCGGGCCAACAGACGCCGGGCGAGATTCTTTAAAGGAGCAGCATTGTTTGTGACCCTGATTATGTTTTCGGTTTATAAAAATTCGGATTTCGGGGACTTTCGTACGTTGCCAGCCCTGCCACTTGCCCAATACATGACTTTGCCGTCTATCCATCCACCGAACGTGCCGCTGGTACTCAAAAATGAAGAAATGGTGGTCAACTACGAAGAATACCAGCCATTTTTAAGCCAACGCGATATTCCACTGCGCAGTCTTTTTGGGTTGAAGGTCAGGACCATTGTTATTGATCCGGGACACGGAGGCGAAGATCCGGGAACTTCAGGGCAATCCGGCACTCGGGAAAAGGATATTACTCTGGATATAGCCAAAAGATTGCTGCAGCGACTGAGCCGCTATGACGGATATCACATTCTGCTGACACGCACCCAGGATGAAACACTCTCTTTGGAGTCCAGGATTGAATTTGCCAATTCACAAAACGCCGATCTCTATGTTTCCATCCATGTCAACAACATTCCCAACAGACCATACAGCATCATTGAAACCTATTATTTCGGACCCAATTCAGATCGTAGCGCCTTGCTGCTAGCTGAAAAGGAAAACAGCGGAACCCAATACACCGTGAGCGATTTCAAAGTCATGGTGCAAAAAATCAGCAATACTCTCAAGTACCAGGAAGCCAAGGTCCTGGCCCGCTCTATTCAAAAAAGCCTATATGGTAACATGCACCGCAGCAATGACAATATCCATGACTACGGGGTCAAAAAAGCGCCCTTTATCGTGCTGTTGGGGGTGGACATGCCCAGTGTACTGACTGAAGTAACCTGCCTGAGCGACCGGGAAGAAGAAAAAAAACTGAACAGTGAAGTGTACCGTGAGGATATCGCCCGCTTCATGGAAGAGGGGATCATTCAGTATTTGCAAATAAAAAACAACCCAATTAAAAGCGAGGTATGATATGGAACAACAAGATATTTCGGCTAAAAAAAACAGCTTGTACGTGGGCATTGATCTGGGTACGTCCAGTAGCGCTATTGTAGACAGCAACCGTAAAAAATTCTGGGTGGAAAGCTATGTGGGCTGGCCGAAAGACTTCATCGCCGCCAAGGTATTGGGCAAGCCCGTCCTGTTCGGCAGCGATGCTTTGAAAAACCGCCTTTCCCTCGATATATTCCGCCCCCTGGAACATGGAGTACTGAAGGAGGGCAGCAGCAAAGAAGGGGAATCAGTCAAAGAACTTATCCATTACCTGATCTCTCTGGTCAAGCCGGAAAAAGATGTGCCGATCTACGCGGTGGTTGGCGTACCGGCCGAATCATTCAAGGTGAACAAAAAAGCGATCATCAAGGCTGTTTCCGATTATGTTACCGCCGTTATTGTAGTGTCTGAGCCCTTCACCGTGGCCTATGCGATGGACCTGCTCAACAACGCCATGATCATTGATATCGGCGCGGGAACTGTGGATTTTTGCATCATGCACGGCACCCTGCCGACCGAAGAAGACCAACGAACCATTCTAACCGCCGGCGATTATATCGATAATCAACTCTTCAAACTTCTGAGCGAAAAATTCCCTGTTTCCACATTCAACCTGAATATGGTGCGCCAATTCAAGGAGCAAAACAGCTTCGTCGGCAACATCAAGGGACTGATCAAGGTAGAAATCCCGGTCTCCGGCAAACTGACCGAGCACGATATCACTAATGAAATCAGGCGCGCCTGTGAAAGCATTATTCCGCCAATGGTGGAGACCATTAGTGAAATGATCGCCAAGTTTGACCCTGAATACCAAAGCCTGATCCGCAGCAACATTGTGCTGGCCGGCGGCGGCAGTCAAATCCGCGGCCTCGGTGACGCTCTCAAAGCCGTGCTGAAGGATTTTGGTTCTATCCAGGTCAAAATTGTCGATGATCCGATGTTCTCCGGAGCGGCCGGGGCCATGAAGCTCGCTCAGGAAATGCCCAAGCACTATTGGGAAAAACTGAACACCTGACGTTTTTTTCAACAAATTTCAGGGCGTTCCCTTTCGTTTTCGCGAAAGGACGAGCAGAGCTCCAAAGGCCAGGAAGCCAAGAATATACTCATAGGCCGTGGTGATGCCGTGGATGCCGAACGCCATAAGGGTTGCCGGTTCCCTGGGGAAGTCCATCATCACGAGAACGCCGACCATCCCTCCTTCCCAAACCCCGAATTGACCGATGGCAGGAATCGGGAGGCTGGCGACCAACTCGGTGGCTGAGACCCCGATGATCAAATCCCACGGGTTCGGGTGCGGGGCGGCGTACCCCGCCCCGGCCAGGAGGCTTTCTGTCAGCGCGAACAGGGAAGCGTACTTGGCGAGACGGATGGCCAGTGAGACGGCAAGGAGGCGAAGCAGCGCACCACCGCGGCGGACGATCTCCAGGGAAGCTGCAATCCGCTCCAGCGATGCCGCGGCTCGTGCCCAGCGGTTGTCTTCACGTCCGCGGGCCAGGGAGCGCGGCAACCGCCCGAACGCTTTGACCAAGGGACCGAGCCACCAGGCCGCCGCG
>JBAXOR010000158.1:0-3767 GCA_037133155.1 Chrysiogenales bacterium
ACATGTAATTTCTCCTTGTTTTTAAATATTTTTATTTGTAAAAGGAACCATCGTTCCCAATAAAATAAATCATTCGGGCTTCGGGCAAGGAACATAGCCGGTCCAGCCGTCCCAGGCCGGCTGCTCGGTTAAACATTTTTTAAAAAATCGCCGTCGACGATCAGCAGGGTCGCCCCGCTTCCCGTGCGCGAGCGGTGCGAGCTCAGCTCATCGGAAACAACATACGTCATTCCCTTGCTCATGATGGTCTTCGCGCCGTCCTGCTGCTCGTTGACAAATTCGCCCTCCAGGCAATGGACGATATGGCCTTTTCGGCACCAGTGGTCGGCCAGGTAGCCAGGCGAATAGTCGACGATGCGGATTCTCAGGCCCGGGAGCTGCAGCGTTCGCCAGTACGAAGTTCCGCTCTCGCCCTTGTGTTCGCTGCGCGGGATCGCTGCCCAATCTATGCTTTGATAGGGGAAGTTTGTGTGATTCATTCAATTTCCTCCATAATATTTTATTATGTTTTTAGTCATAATGTAGTATTGTTATTTGTTTTAATTTGCCGGCAGCCTGCGGATATTTTTCCATAATAACTTATACGCAAAAGTTATTAATCTGATCGTGAAAAAGATTCACATTTATCAGAATGTGACTAAAGTATTATTCCTTTCTGATCTGCACCGCTTCCATTTTGGCCTTGACTTCGGCCGCGACCTTGTCGGAAGCGAAAGAGAAATGCATCTGCACGATGAGCCATTTGCCGGCGCGCTTTTCCAGCACTCCGGTCCAGCGCGTGTCCTTCCAGCCGATGGGCTTGCCGTCCCACTCGCCCAGGTCGTCGAGGATGCCGGACCACCAGGCGGTGACTCCCGAGGGCGACAGGTCGATGCGCAGCTCCCGGATGTCCAGCGTGGTGGCCTTGAAGCGCGGGTCCATCCAGAAATCGAAATTTTTCACGAGCTGCTCCCAGCCGATGGTGCTCTCGGAATCGGGATTGAAAATGAACAGGCGTTCATCATGTGTCATTGTGCTCTCCGCGAGAGGCCGGTCTTTGGTCAGGGCCCAGCCGATATTGGCGCGAATGGTTTTCTCGATCATGGCCTTTTCGTCCGTTGCTGTCAAAGACAAGCAAAACAAGGCCAACCACAGCGCCAGCGCAGCGTTTTTAATTTTTTTCATATTGGGCACCTCGGGGATTATTTTTTAAAGTCGAATTTAGAATTGGTCGCTCCAGCGCAGTATTTTATAATCCGGGTCAAAGTGAACGCTTTGGGGCTTGAAAGACAGCAGAAATGAAAACTTTGTCTCCCGGGCATTGATCTCCACCGTGCGGATATCGCGGAAAGCGCCTTTATTGAAGCCGATTTCCGCTTTGACCCGGTAAACGTCCCGCAGTTGGGTGATCATGACCTGCACCAGCCAGTTCTTGCTGCGTGGCGCGAACCAGCAGTTGATGGCGAATTCCGGTGCGCCTTTGCGCATGAACCATTGCTCGAAAAACCATTTCAGGTCTCGGCCGCTGGCTTTTTCGAATTGGGCGCGAAGATCCTCGAGTGTCATGGTCTTCCAGGAAAAGTGTTCCAGCGCCCCGCACAGGCCCTTTCGGAAGGCCTCCTTGCCGATCAGCTCACGAAGCATGGCATAGATGAAAAATCCCTTGCTGCTCGACAGCATGTGCAACGTGGTGAACTTGTCTTTGGCCTGGACCCCCAGTTCCAGGTCTTCGCCGCGCAGCAGCAGGGCTTCAAGGGACGCGCCTTTGATCTTGGATAACTTCAGGGCTTGAAAAAACAGCCGCGCCGAATGGAGGAAAAGGTACTCCGGCGCGCCATCCTTCAACAGATTCCAGAAGAATTTGCTGCCCAGGTTTTCTTCGAGATAGAGCCCCATCGAAATCTGCGCCAGCCCCTCGTTGATGACCGGCCCTTCCGCGCCGCGGACGCAGTTTCCCCACCAGCAATGGCTGATTTCATGGGCGAATACCGGAACATAAAAAAAACGCTTGGGCAATAATGTCTCGGGGAAAAAAGTCAGGCCTTCGTAACTCCCTGCCCCTGTTCTGCCCAGCAGGGCCTGCGGCATTTCGATCAGGTTATATCCGTCATAAGGGAATGAGCCATAGAGCTCTCTGAAATAATTGATGAGTTTAATGCAGTTTTTTTGATAGAAATCGATTTTATTCCGGTCGCCTTTGAGCAGGAAAACGCCGACTTCCAGGCCGGCGATGTTTTCGCGATGATGGATGAAAGCAGCGGTTGCAAAGGAAAATTCAACCGGTGCGTTGACAGCAAAAGTAAACCGTTTCATTCCAGGGAGATTTTCCGTTGCCGTCAGTCTGCCGGAACTGGCCACAGCCCAGTCTTCTGGGACGAGATAGGCGATTTTGCCCCGGCTGCGGCGGAGAGGTTCCGGTGTTTGCGGGTACCAGCGGCTGCTGTAAAAGGCGTAGGCGATCCTGGGGCCGATCCAGGCATTGAGCAGGTCAAGCTCGGGGATCCGTTCATGAAATGACCCCCAATAGCACACATGGATGGTGCATATTCTGGAAGCGGCAAGTTGCTCGAGCGGAAGAACTGAGATGCTGTCACCGATTCGTTTGAAAGTCAGGGCGTTGCCGGCTTCATCTTTGACGGACTCCACCTGCAGTTGGTGGTTGAGAGTCAGGAGGATATCTTCATTGCCTGTGCCGAGATTTTTAAGTTGCAGCCTGGCGTCTCCCTTCATTACTCCGCGCCAGGGGGTGATCATGATTGACAGGTCAATGAATTCTGTCTGCCACGCGGAGCCCTGCTCCGGTACCTGAGCCGCGATCGTGCATGGCAACAAACAGGCCAAGATGAACAAACCAGACCTGATGAGCCGATGAAGATTCATGGCGGGTCGGTTCATGGATATTCCGTTATCTGTCCTGTCATTTGCAGCCTCCAGCCGGATTGAGCAGCGGCTATTTGTTTTCTCGCAACCTCTTCAGCATATCTACGGCATTGGTGTTCGCCGGGTTCAACTGCAGAGACTTTTCATAGTTCTCGATGGCGAGTTTTTTGTTGCCGTTCGCCATGTAGGCCTCGCCCAGGCTGTCATAGGCATTCGAAGAATCCGGATAGAGTTCGACGATAAATTGAAAGAATTCAATGGCGGAATTCTTGTTTTCCTGCTGCAATAGCTGGTAAGCGAAACGATTCAGCTCATTTTCGCTGAAATTGTAATCTTCCGGGTTTGTTTTCCATATTGTCCGGACTTGCTCGATGGCGGAAGCGATCCCTTTTTCCCTCATGATCCCTTCAATTATCGGTATGCCGGGGATCAGCAATTGCCGCCAGAAGGAGCTCGTATTATTCTGGTGAAAGCGCTGCAATGCTTCATCCGTGTGCCCCAATTCTTTCAAATAATTGTAACGTTCGGCCAAAGGCAAACGGCCCTGCGCCTGTGCGAAAGTCAGTTTTTCTTTTTTTGCCGCTTGCACTCCGTCCCAAAGATTTTCGATATACTCTTTCCACAAGGCAAGCTTTTCCCGGCTCCATAGGGCCCGGTGCCCCGGGATCACGGTGGTGAATCCCTGCGCATCCGCGAACAATGTCTTCAGCACATCGATCCAGCGCGGGATATCCAAGGTCGGCATTCCGGAAAACAAGGGCAGCCATCCCTTGTCCAGAAAGATATCGCCGGTCAGCAGGATTTTTTCTTCGGGGACATGGATGAGAATGTCGCAGCCGGAGTGCGACCTGCCGAAAAAATAGAGGTGAAAAGAAACATCGCCCATGTCCAAAACCATTTTATCGGAA
>JBAXOR010000159.1:0-3758 GCA_037133155.1 Chrysiogenales bacterium
GACAGACAAATTAGATTCACCGAAGACGGTGGATAATTTGTGCTGCTCCGAACTCCGAACTACAAGGGATACCTTAATGAAGCCCCATTTGGTCCACGCCATGCTCGACCAGGGCTTGTTTTCAGAATACCGCGCCGCCAACTACTGGCTTTCCCAAAACGCCCAAGTCCCTGTTGTTGTCCCTAAATTGCCTTTGGCCGCTGCCATTGCCATGATCCGTAATGCCGGAGGCGAAGCTGTCCTGGCCCACTCGGGCTATTTAGTTCGCGAAATGAATATTCCCCTAATGCCTTTACTGGAAGAACTCATCCCCTTCGGCCTGTCGGGCCTGGAAGTGGATTATCCCTATTTGGGTACCGGCACTGTTTTCCCTGACCTTGCATCTGAACGCCGGATGATTGAGGAGTTGCGAGCCTTGGCCGTTCAGTTCAAGCTAAAGGAAACCCGAGGCTCTGACGCTCATTCCACCGAGGCTTTGCAAACATTTTCCAGTTCTGCCCCCTGTTGAATAGTTGCCAGGTTAAAGAGTTCAAGGGTTAAGAAAAAGTCGATCTCTGACGGCTATCCCATGAACTCATCACTCTTAAATCCTTTTACAAGTTACTTTATTGGCTCTAATGCTCATGATACGGAAGCGCTGAAGGCGTTTGCTGATTCGCGGTAAATGCGAAATTAGTGTCAAGTTACCTTTATACTTTTACCTTGATTTATTGTTATTCCAAGATCTGGAACAGCTCTTCCACCGTGACCCCCAGGACCTTGGCCAGCTTCAGGGCCAGGTAGGTGGAGGGTATGTAGATGCCATTTTCCACGGTGTTGATCGTCTTTCGCGTCACCTGTACGAGCTCGGCCAGCTCTTCCTGGGTCAGGCCCTTCCTGGCCCGCTGTACCTTGATGGTGTTGACCAGGTTCTTTTCCGCCATGTTTCACCTGTCCAGGAAGTAGCGGGCGAAGCTGAAGCTGCCGCCCCCGACCAGCCAGTAGGTGATGATCAGGATAATGGGTTCCTTGAGTGGTATGGCCATGATATGGAACAAATAGATGGCAATCAGGGTTAAGATGGTCTGAGAGTAAAAGGCGATCTTCCAGGCCTTCAGTTCGTTCAGCCGATCCAGCTCGTTGAAAATGGCTTCTTTCAAGAGCGGATCCTTGCGGATCGTACGTTCGGTCAGGGCCAGTCTGCTATTGAAACAGATGCTAAGGAAGCCCAACCCCAGGACAATTTGCCGGATAGTCCACAAAGTCCCTGCCTGCGTGCCAGCGATCTTCAGGACGCCCCAGGCGATGAAGGCCATAAAAAAGACGCCAAAACTCAGGAGGAAGCGGCCGCGGGACTTTTTTCTTTTCCGGTCATAGGTCTCAATCTTGTTACTCATGTTATTCCTCCTTGCAAATGTAACAAAAAGTACATAATTAGATACATCTACTACATAATAAGTAACATAAAGTACTCATATTGTCAACTATAAAATTTACTTTATTTAAAATCAGTTGACATTCCCTGAAAACCTCATATAGTGTTACCGTTGGCACAACCAGTACCGCCGCATCATTCAAGGGGGGCTGGAAATGCTAGGCATTGGGCTCATCGGCGAAGTATGCCAGCCAGCCGGAAGAATCTACGATATTCATACCCGGCCTCCCTCCCGCTTGAATTCCGTATTGATGCCCTTGATGAAGCCGCGGAGTTCCTTGATATCGCATTCCAATGCCGAGGCTTGCGAGGCATCTGGCGATGCCACCCCGCACAGTTGGGGGTGAGGCGATTTAGTTCGATGTATCTTTCTTTAACAGAAAAAACAATGTTCCTTTCTGCTTCATGTTGCCGGCGACCAGTTCGCTCAGTTCGCCATGGCCGGTGAAGAGGTCGACGCGGTCGGCGCCGCGGATGGCGCCGCCGGTATCCTGGTTCATTACGAAGCGGCCGAATTTCTCCCAACCGCCAATGCGTTTTTCTTTGTCGAAGACCGGCTTTTCGCACTCGATATAGGCCAGGGCGCCGAGCGGGAAAAGGCGCTGATCGGTGGCGATGCTGCGCCAGGGGGTCAAGCGGGCGCCAAATGTGCCGCTCGCGCTTTGCTGGTTGACCTGGAAAAAAATGTAGCTGGGATTGGAAATAAGGGCCTCGGGAATGCATTCGGGATGGTCCTGCAGAAAAGACTTCATCCCCTGCATGGAGAGCTGGCTGCGGTCGATGAGCTGTTTTTCGAGGAGGAACTTGCCGAGGGAGCGGAAGGGGTGGCCGTTCTGGTCGGCATAACCCATGAAAATCTGGCTGCCGTCCTCGAGCTGGACAATGCCCGAGCCCTGGATATGCAGGAAAAAGATGTCGACCAGGTTGTCGATCCAGATTATCTCCAGGCCACGCCCGGCCAGCTTGCTTTGAAAGTCGATCTCCTCGCGGTTGTGGTAGGGGACGAGGTGATTGTCACTGTCCACGCGGCCCTTGATCTGGTTGGGCAGGCCGTTCTGCTCCTTGTAGAAATAATATTGCTGCAAATCGACGCTCACCAGGTCATCGGGACGGCCGTACAGCGGATAGGGGAACTGCGGCGATTGGTGGCGCGAGCCGCGCAGAAGCGGCTCGTAATAGCCGGTGAAAACGACCTGCGGGGCGGCGCTGGAAAAAAAGATGAAGTTCTCGCGGACGTAGCGAAAGAAATCCTCACTCAGTCCAAGTTCGGCCAGCTTGGCGCGAAAATCCTTCAGACTTTCGACCAGGCGCTCGACCGGCACGGACTCAATGCCAAAGCTGAGCATGCCGGTGCCGTCCATGGCCGCGAATTTCTGCAAGCTGAGGTCGACGGCATTGATCAAAGTTTGCGCCGGCTCGTCGTCCATCAGGTCGGGAATGCCAACCGCTGGTTGCAAGGCGTTAGCGGCTGTCCAGGTCATTGGTGGCGGCGGTAAAATCGGCACGCCAACCAGCGACGGCGTCGGCTTGACCGGAGGCGCCACGTAGATCTTTTTTGGAGCGCAGGAGAGGGAGAGCAGCAGCAGGGCAAGCAGTGTGATATATTTTATTCTATATTTCATTTTCCTGATAATATATCACAAGTTCGGCGAACTGCGTAATGCGTGGGTATCGAGGGAACTAAGTGATGAGTAATGCGTGATGCGACAATGCAATAAGACGAAATAATATAAAATTCTTCTTCTTTCTCATAACACATAACGAGTCCCGCAAGACCTTTCACGCATAACGTTGTTTATTGATTGCTGAAATGAATCAGCAATGACACTGGAATGCCGCCGTTGTTGAAGAGGATTTTATTGTCATAAGGCAGAGAAAGTACTTTTTCCAGTTCCAGGCCGGGAACAATGATGGCATAGCCACAGCCGGCAAAATCGCGGCGTATTTTTTCACCGATGCGGCGAAAAAGCTTTCTGCTGTCTTCCCGGCTTCCCAGGCGTGCGCCGTAAGGCGGATTCAGCACAAGTAGAATGTCGGCTGGATTGATTGCCGGCGGTTGTAGTTTGAAAAAATCACCCCGGCTGACTTCCAGCAAAGATTCGAGACCCATAACCTCCAAATTGCGCTGGGTGGTGCGGATGGCTTTTGACGCCATATCGGAGCAATAAATTTTTTTAATTCCCGGCGATATTTGTTTTTTTAATGCCGATGCCAGTTGTTCCTTGAGGTACTGAAAAGCATCGGGTTTGAAAGACGGCCATTCTTGGAAGGCAAAAGAGCGGTTCAGATTGCAGGGACGACCGGAAAAAATCAGCCCGGCCTCCAGGCCAAAGGTGCCCGAACC
>JBAXOR010000160.1:0-3753 GCA_037133155.1 Chrysiogenales bacterium
AGAAAAAACTTCCCTTGGGGCTCTTCATTGGCACTCTGACCGCTCTCTCATTATATGTCCTGGCCAACCTGGCCTATCTGTATGTCTTTCCAGCCAGCCGCATGGCCACATCGGGGCGCATCGCGGCCGATGTCATGGCCGAGGTTTTCGGCCCGGCCGGGGCCACGGCGATTGCGCTGATTATTTTACTGTCCATGGCCGGAACAGCCAACGGGCATCTCCTGACCTCTCCACGGGTTTTTTTCGCCATGGCAAGGGACGGTCATTTTTTTAAAAGCGTCGCCAATGTCCATCCCAAGTATAAAACGCCCTACGTATCCATCATCCTCCTGGCTTTCTGGGCGGCCGTACTCAGCTTGAGCGGGACTTTTGAGCAGCTCTTTTCCTATGTCATTTTCGGTTTCTGGATATTCATGGGCCTGACCGTCGCCGGAGTCATCATCCTGCGGCGCAAGCGCCCCGACCTGCCCAGGCTATACAAGACTTGGGGATACCCGATGACACCCATCCTGTTCATTCTCTCCTCGGTCTTCCTGACGGTCAATTCGCTGATCCAGAACTTCTGGAACTCCGCCATCGGCTTGGCCCTGATCGTACTGGGCGTCCCGGTTTATTATGTCTGGCAGGGCCGTGGGAAGAATCCCAGAGGAAATACTGTCGGGGTCCATTGACATTACGACAAAGGTCGGCCAAAATACCGGATTGGATAATACTGCTTTCCTCTTTGATTAATAAATCCATCAAAAGGAGCTAAAATGGAAAACCTGGAAAAAATCTTTACCGTCATCAGAGACTTCATTTGGGGTTACCCCTTGCTGATCCTATTGTTCGGCACGCACATTTTTTTGACTTTCAAACTCAGGTTCATCCAGAAGTACACCGGCAAAGCGATCAAGATATCGCTGGGACGCGATGTTGAAGGTGAGGGCGACGTGAGCCAGTTCGGCGCCCTGACCACG
The DNA here is from genome assembly GCA_037133155.1 of Chrysiogenales bacterium. Taxonomy (GTDB): domain Bacteria; phylum Acidobacteriota; class Aminicenantia; order UBA2199; family UBA2199; genus UBA2199. Next base: position 960 of record JBAXOR010000160.1, read on the forward strand.
GCGCTGGCCGCGACCATCGGTACGGGCAACATCGTGGGTGTTTCCACGGCCATCGCCGCCGGCGGCCCCGGCGCGGTTTTCTGGATGTGGCTGACAGGGGTTTTCGGCATCGCCACGAAATATGCCGAAGCCCTGCTGGCGGTCAAATACAGGGTCAAGACCAAGGAAGGCATGATGGCCGGCGGCCCCATGTACGTTATTGAAAAGGGCATGAATATGAAGTGGCTGGCAATTGTTTTTGCCGCTTTGATGGCCTTTTCCGCATTCGGCATCGGCAATATGGTGCAAGCCAATTCGGTTTCCATGATGGTCAAGGAAGTTTTCCATATCGCTCCCTGGATAACCGGGGCGATCGTCACCATCCTGGTGGGGTTCGTCATCATCGGCGGCATCAAGAAAATCGCCAAGGTATGCGAAATGCTCGTCCCCTTTATGGCCATATTTTTTGTCATTGGGAATATCGTGCTAATAGTATTACGATATGAAACTTTTTTCGATTCTCTGTGGTTGATACTGAAGAGCGCGTTCGTGGGGTCCAGGCCGATCATCGGCGGCTTCATCGGGGCCGGCTTCAAGGAAGCTATCCGTTTCGGCGCCGCCCGCGGCCTGTTTTCCAATGAATCGGGCATGGGCAGCGCCCCGATCGTAGCCGCGGCCGCCCAGACGAAAAATCCCACCCGGCAGGCGCTGGTCTCCTCATCGGGAACGTTCTGGGATACGGTGGTCATGTGCCTCATCACCGGCATCGTTATCGTCAACTGCGGCTACTGGGTGAAGGGATTTGACGGCGCTGCGCTTACCAAGGCCACTTTCAACGATATCCCGGTCCTTGGTCCGATTGTTCTGGCAGTGGGCCTGCTGACCTTCGTCTTCGCCACCATCATCGCCTGGAGCTATTACGGGGAAAAGGCCGCCGAATATTTATTCGGCTCCAAGATCACTATGCCTTACCGCTGGGCCTGGGTGATCATGGTTTTTATCGGCTCAATCCTGTCTTTGAATATCGTCTGGACATTCGCCGACATCGCCAACGGCATCATGATCATTCCCAACCTCATATCCCTGATCGTTCTTAGCGGCGTTGTGGTCAATGAAACCAAGCAATTTCTGTGGGATGAAAAAATAGCAAAACCGGAAAAATAAACACTATAAATCGTGAAATATAAGAAATCAGGATAGGTTAAGTTGAAATCTTCCAGGGAGGAAATACCTAGGGGGGTCAGACAAATCTATCCCTCACCGGACGGTTCGAGATGATTTGTGCTACCAGCACTATGTTTTTGGCTATTTCGGCAAGTCGCCAAAAACATCTAGTGTTGGTATAATCACACTGGATGGTTTCAGCGACTTCCAAACTTGCTGAAACCATAGTGTGATTATGCCGAGGGGGGGAATCGAACCCCCACGAGGTCGTCTCACTATGATTTCGACAAGTCATCAAATCCGTCGAAATCATCTAGTGAGACTATCTCTGGGGGTGACACGGTTCGGGATGATTTGAGCAGTCCACAAAGTGGACAGTCAAACTAGTTGGTTTCAAGGAATTCCAAGACTTCTTGAAACCAAAGTTTGACTGCCGAGGGGGGGAATCGAACCCCCACGAGGTCGTCTCACTATGATTTCGACAAGTCATCAAATCCGTCGAAATCATCTAGTGAGACTATCTCTGGGGGTGACACGGTTCGGGATGATTTGAGCAGTCCACAAAGTGGACAGTCAAACTAGTTGGTTTCAAGGAATTCCAAGACTTCTTGAAACCAAAGTTTGACTGCCGAGGGGGGGAATCGAACCCCCACGAGGTTGCCCTCCCGGGATTTTAAGTCCCGTGCGTCTGCCAATTCCGCCACCCCGGCCCGAAAAGCCGATGGTAGCATAATCGTCCGAACCGGTCAAGGAAAATTTAATCCAGTTATACTGATCCGCGAACGATCAAAATATGTTAAGATAGGGTCGAATGATGCGCAAATTTATCGGCTTACTTATAATGTTATGCTGCCTTACCTGTGCCAGGCCCGAAATCAGGCTGGAGCCTGCTGCAGGTGCCTGTTTTCATACCATGAGCATCAGATTCAATTTCAGCGATCTTCAGGGCAAACAGAACGGCAGGATCCACTGGCGTTTTGACCGCTTTAACGCCAAGTTCCTGTTTTTTACACCTCTCAATCAGGTCAGCCTGGAACTTGACGTTAAAGGAGAAACCGCGTTGTTGCTGCGGCCGGGAAGGAAACAGTACTGGAGGGGAGATTTCAGTTTCTTGCTTGATCGCTTGTGGGGAATTGAGCTGACTATGGAAGATTTGAAACAGCTCCTGATCAAGGGGTTGATTCCGGAAGCAAAAATGAAGGAAAAAGGAATTGCCATTGATCTGGAAACCGACCCCAAAGACCATTCACCGCAGAGGGTGCATTTCAGACGGAACGACGTTGACTTGAATATTAAAATCATGCAAAGCGAAAACCGGCCCGGAAGTATTGTTTTCCTTGATTATGACCAACGCTTCCAACCGGCTGAACTCGAAGACCTGCTGAGCGATGATTAAATTACGATCGTTCGCCAAAATCAACCTGGGTTTGGAAATCACCGGGAAAAGGGCCGACGGCTACCATAACTTGCGAACCATTTTCCAGACCATCGATGTCTGTGATGAATTGCAACTGAGGGAAAATAAAAAACAAAAAATCACTTTGACCGGTTCTAACCCCAGTATCCAATGGGACAAAAGCAACACCATTGCCCGTACCTGCCGGCTGATCTACGAAAACTACCACGTCAACCAGGGATTTGACATCACGGT
>JBAXOR010000161.1:0-3750 GCA_037133155.1 Chrysiogenales bacterium
TTTTAGTTTCCATGCAGGCACTGCTTTTTTCCAGGCCGTCGGCGTCGATAACCTGGCGGCGCAGTAAAAAGCTGCCAAAGGAATCTTCTGTCAGGCTCGATTGGGCGAAAACGATGCAGCCATTTTCCAGTCTGAGGTTTTTGTTGAACGTCACTGTGGAAATTTTCAACTGCCCGTCAAGGCCTTGATGGCCCATCCGGGCAAGGATTGTAGCCACATCGAATTCGGCCAGGTTCCCGGAAATCGGCAAATGATTGTCCATCAGTATTTAAAAGTCAAATCCCGCTGGATCAATATGTTTTGTTCCCTTTCCCTTTCAATTTGCACCAGAAAGCTTTCCGAAACATCGCCGCTGGGATATTGACCGGAAAAACAGGCTTTGCAAAATGAATGGATCGCCGGATTCTGCTTTTTAACCGCCTGTTCCATGGCATGGATATCCAGGTAAATGACCCGGTCCGCGCCGATTTTAACGGCTATTTCTTCCAGCGTGGAGTTGGCCGCGATGAACTCGGCCTTGGTTTGCATGTCGATGCCGTAAACGCAAGGGTTGGTCAGGGGAGCCGAATAGGAAGCGAAATAGACGTTTTTCGCGCCGGCTTGGCGCACCATCTGGATAATTAATCGGGAAGTATGGCCCCGGACAATTGAATCGTCGACAAGCAGCACATTTTTGTCCTGGAATACATCGGCGATCGGGTTCAACTTGTGACGGATCGATCTTTCACGCATTTGGTCTCCGGGCATGATGAAGGTCCGGCCTATGTAGCGGTTTTTTACCAGGCCTTCACGGTACTTGAGTTTGAGCGAGCGGGCGATTTCAATAGCCGCCGGCCGGGAAGAATCAGGCACCGGGACCACAACATCTATGCTCAGGCCGCTCAACTTGATCTGCCGGGCCAGCTTTTTACCCAGATCGACCCTGGCTTGATAAACATTGATCTTGTTCAGGTAGGAATCAGGGCGGGCAAAATAAATATATTCAAAAATGCATGGCCTGAAAGGGGAGGCCTGCAATTTTTTTTCATGGATAGTACGGTTCTGGTCGATGAAAATTGCCGAACCGGGCGGGACGTCGCGGATTTCCGAAAAACCCAGCAGATCGAGGCTGACGCTTTCGCTGGCAAAGGCGAAACCGGGAATTATCTGCTTGCGATCGATGCCGAACAGCAACGGACGCACGCCATAGGGGTCACGGAAGGCAACCATGCCCCGGTTGGCGATGTACATGATCACCGAATACGCCCCCTTCACCATCTTGAAGACATGGCGAATGGCACTGAAGATGTTTTCAGGGGTAATATCACGAGCCGTCGTTTTTTCCAGCGCCTCGGCAAAAATATTGAGAATCACTTCGACATCATTGCTGGAATTGATGATTTTATGGGATTTGGCAAAAAGTTCTTTTTTTAAATCCAGAAAATTCATCACATTGCCGTTGTGGACGGCGGCAATGCCATAAGGGTGGTTGATCCAGAATGGCTGGGAATCTTCCACCGAGCCCACGCCCACGGTAGGGTAGCGGGTGTGGCCGATGCCTACGTTGCCTTTCAACCTGGCGATGTTGCGCTCGTCAAAAATATCGCGGACCAGGCCGTTGCCTTTTTTCAAATGGAAATGATCGTCAAAAGTCAAAATTCCGGCAGAATCCTGGCCGCGGTGCTGCAGGGTCAGCAGGCCGTTGTAGAGTTTGCCGATAACTGGTTCAGAGGAAAAAATTCCCAATACGCCACACATGATGCTTTATTTTATATCTTTAAATCAGAAAAAAGTCAATGGAAAACTCACCGTTAAACCCTCTCTGCTTAAAAGAAAAAATGATCGGGGATGAGTTTTAGCTCTAAAATCCAGATAGTTTAATTTATTCAGCTTAAAATATTGACAAATACAGAAAAAATGTGGTAAATGAATTGCATGCTCGCAGAATTTGAAAAACAAAAACAGGAAAGGGAATTCATCCGCCAGGAATCGCGCATCACCATGATTATCAGCCTGTCTTTGCTGGCTTCCATCGTCGTTTACGGCCTGATCGCCTACCTGCACAAGGGCAACTTCAGGTTCAGCAAGGGAGTTTATGATGTCTATGGCATCCTGAATATCGTCGCTATCGTGCTGGTCATCGTGGTCCTGGCCGTGCGCAAGACCATTTATTTTTCGCCGCGGCTTGTTAATGATGATTATACCCTGACCGCTCTGTTGCAGCGCTGGCGGACCATTGACATCGTGCTGCTGTCATTTGCTGAGCTCATCGCCTTGTTCGGCCTGGTTATCACGTTTTTGGGCATGCCTTTCGTCCGCACTTTTCATTTTTTTGTCGCCGCTTTTTTACTGACCATGATCCTGATGCCCATCCCCTGGAAGGTCAGGGATAAAATCAGGAATTTTGAAAAATATGCCGGAAAACAGATGCTGTAGGGGCGCGAACAGGAGATAAATATGACCAAGAACATTTTACTGGTGGAATACGATGAAGCGACCATCAATTTCATCAAAGATCTTTTAATACCGCCAATGTTCGAAGTGGCCGTGGCCAATGATGGTGAAACCGCCAAGCGCAAGCTGGCCGGCAGAAATTTTGACATGATGATCACTGCCGCCATGCTGCCGCGTTTTCATGGCTTCAATCTCGCGTTGACGGTGGCCCAAGAAAACCCGCTTATAAAAATAATCATTATCAGCGCCATATACAAGGGCTTTTACTACAAACACCAGGCTACCTCCCAGTACCGTGCCCACGATTTTTTCGAGAAGCCGCTGGAAAAAGAGAGTTTTAAAAACCGGGTGCTGGAATTGCTCAACATATCGGCAAGCGATTTTCGCGCTGTCGCCAATGCTGCCACCACCCATGTCCCCGTATTCGACACCGCTAAAATTCCAACACTTGCCAAACTGGAAGAAAGCAAACTGAGCGCCGATGATATTTTCGGGGACCTTTTAAAAAATATCGATAAGGTGCCCGAATTCAAGATTGAACTGAACGGAAGCCAAGCCATAAAAAACGCCAAACCCAATAAAGAAGCGCCCCGCCAGCCAGCCCCGTTCCAGACCGTGGCGATGAAGATAGCGCCCGGGGTTGTCAGCGCCGGCGAAAAGCCGGATCCGGGCAAAACCATTATTTCGGCCCCGGCCAGTGCTGCGCGCCAAATCCCGGAGAGCAGGAAAACCGCTGCCAGCAGCCAGAGCATAAATGACAACCTGGACAGCCTGCGCCAGACCGTTAAAAAGCCGGCGCCGGAAAACAAGATGCGCAAAATCGAGGACGACATCGCCCGTCGCTTCGAAGACACCCTTTCCGGACTCGGATTGGGACTGCAACCGCCACGGCCGGCACCCAAGTCCGCAGGCAAAACGGAGGATAAACCGGCCGAGAAACCGGTGCCGCCCGCTCCGGAAAAAATTATCACCAGGGAAGAGGCGAAACCTGGTGCTGGCGAGATCATCGAATTGGGTGAAGAATCGCTCCAGAAAAACACGCAAGCCGAGCCGGTTATGGAAACTAAAAAGATGGCCGAAATTGAGGAAGCCAAGCCGGAAATAATAGTCCTGCCCCCGGATAATCCCAACGAATTGGGGGACTATGTTTTGCTTGGCCTGATCGCCCGCGGCGGCATGGCTGAAATTTACAAGGCCAAGCGCAAGGGCGTCAAGGGTTTTGAAAAAATCATCGCCATTAAAAAAATTCTTTCCGGTTATGGAGAAGATGATAAATATATTGAAATGCTGGTTGATGAGGCCAAAATAGCGGCCGAA